>JALWNV010000336.1:6997-9259 GCA_027083665.1 Helicobacteraceae bacterium | reverse complement strand
ATATGGCACCGTGTCGGATTTCAGCAATTTTATTTCAGAGTGTCATAGAGTTGCGGTTATGCAAACCGTGACGAAAAAAGAGCTGCTGATCGTACTGTTCCGTGCCTATTTTTACTACGGGAGATTCAAATACGGGGAGAAGAAAAAAGACGAGGTACGCCTCGCCCGTCTCGCTGCCTGCCGGGGCGTCATGCGACTCTGCCGACGTCTTTTAAAAGAGGATATTCCTGTGACAAAAGAACAACTGGCCGAGCAATGCCTCCGATTGAGGCTGGAAACCGGACGGCTCCCTTTCGGCGATTTCAGGGCTGCCTACGAAGAAACGGCACATTCGCTTTGCCGCCCTTAAACATTTAACATTCAGCATTTGCTGCTAAAAGCAGCTTAAAACATCCCCGTCATCGATGTACGTCCGAACTTCTGTACCAGCATCGCCGCCGTCGCACCGCGGTCGTTGGTAAGTGTCGTATCGGCACCGGCATCGAGCAGCATCTTGCAGATCTCGGGCTTGTCGTCCATGACACACTCCATCAGCGGCGTCCAGCCTACCGCATCCTTTTTATCGATGTCCGCACCGCGATCGATCAGAAACTGCACCATGTCACGGCGGTCGCGGCGGATGGCGATATGCAGCGGTGTCCAGCCGTACTTGTTCTGCAGGTTCACGTCCCCGCCGTTTTCAAAAATCGCCTTGAACGCCTCAAGGTCGTCCATATAGACAACATCTTCGATCAGCTCGAAAAGCCCGCCTTCGGGATGGGTGGCGTAATCGAGAATACGTTCTTCGATCTGCGGGTCCATTTTGTCCAAAACTTCCAGTTTGTTATCGTGCATAGTGACTCCTTAGTTTTTCTGCATTATACTATCGAAAAATTAAGGAAGTCGTCATGGAACTCTGCGTCGCGCTCGATCTGCCGAGCATGGAAGAAAACCTCGCACTGGTCGAGAAGATCAGGGCCTATCCGGTCTGGCTCAAAGTCGGCCTGCGCTCATATATCCGTGATGGCGAGCCGTTCCTCAAGGCACTCAAACAGATCAATCCCGACGCGAAGATCTTTCTCGACCTGAAACTCTACGACATCCCCAACACGATGGCCGATGCCGCCGAGTCCATTATGGGGCTCGGTGTCGATATGTTCAATGTCCACGCCTCAGCCGGCAAACGGGCGATGCAGACCGTGATGCAGCGGCTTGAAAAATACGACAGGCGCCCGCTCGTACTTGCCGTCACCGCCCTGACCTCTTTCAGCGAGGAGGAGTTCAGGGACGTCTATAATGCCGGCATTGCCGAAACGGCGGACAGGTTCGCCAAAGACGCTCATGAAGCGGGGCTCGACGGTGTTGTCTGCAGCGTTTTCGAGAGCACTTCCGTCAAAAAGATGACCTCGGACAGCTTCATTACGCTCACGCCCGGTATCCGTCCTTTCGGCGAACAGGCCGGCGACCAGCAGCGCGTCGCCACTCTCGAAGCGGCACGAAACGAAAAGGTCGATTTCATCGTCGTCGGCCGCCCGATCTACCGTTCCGACGATCCGGCCGCCGTCACAGAGAAAATTTTGCAGCGGTTGGCAACTTTTTAAGCAAGCTATTATCTGAGGACGATTATAATCTCACTCTCATTTTTGAGACTCTTTGGACAGTTGGGTGAGCTGGCTGAAACCACATCCCTGCTAAGGATGCGTACTCGCAAGGGTACCGAGGGTTCGAATCCCTCACTGTCCGCCACGTTTATTCCGGATTAGCTCAGCGGTAGAGTAGGTGACTGTTAATCACTTGGTCACTGGTTCGAATCCAGTATCCGGAGCCACACAAAAACACTTTCTAAAAACACGACATTTACGCAAGAAATCGCCGGTAATACCAGCATTTTGCTACATATACTCCACACGTCTCGACTCTATCCGCCGACATGCACATTTACAGAAGAAACCGCGTCTATTACCGTTTCTGAAAATCTTCAGCCCTACTGACCCCTCTGCTCTCTCCATACGACTTAAAATCATCTCGAAAAAAGGTACATCACTATTCCCACAACAGCCAACAGTGCGCTAAAAGGCAGATATGCCCAACTGACCCAGTCCCCCGGCTTGGATACACTTTGATCAACAACAGCATAGATAAAAATCCAGACGGAGAGTCCCAAAACAAGCAATGAACTATACCCAAATCAGGAAATAGAAATTCCACCCGAGGCAGTACACGCAAAGAAACTGCACGAAAAGGTGAATCCAAAGCCGACAACTGCAAGTTTTCACTGATGAG
>JALWNV010000336.1:2543-6987 GCA_027083665.1 Helicobacteraceae bacterium | reverse complement strand
CCTATTTTACTGTATCTCCCCCTCTTCGCTTATTTTTCTATTTCTATATTTGGGCTATAGTAGAGTCCGATCCAGTATAAAAAAGTGATAATTCCTACCACCGACACCCACCAGACAATCTCCGCGTTTCTTGCTTTGATCGCCTCGCTCTCTTTTCGCGCTTTTACCTGAGCATCAAAGCGATGTCTTAACTCATCATAACTGATACCTTTGAGATCATCATAACTGCTTGAGAGTGCTTCCTTCATCACAAGGTAGAAAAAGCTGTCTACGGGTTGCAGATTTTTTCGCTCCAACTCCTGGTTATAGGCTTGGAACCGTCTCTCCAGCTCTTGTGAAGAGATATCTTCAAGGTCATCATATTTATCTGCCATTATCTCTATCCTCGCTTGATCAATCAGTGATCTTTCTTCTTCTGACATAACGTACCTCTAATGAAAATAAAAAACTCTACTATCTTTTCTCTTTACTGGAAATGTCACTTACGAGCACCTCTAAAAACCCGAGAAGCTTCCAGGGTTTTATTTGACCCGGCGCCCGGCTCTTTTGAAAAAAGCATCAACCGCTTCTTTTCCCGATGAAACATTCCACCGGACTTCCGAAACCCCGAACGACTTTTCCGCCTCCGCGATACCGCATTCGCGCAACAAATATTCCACTTGCGACACATCACTGTAGCCGCAGCTGAATACAGCTTTGACCTGCGGGATGAACGGCACAAGCTCCGCCAGCGTGACCGCTTCGTTCACCGCCTGCGTGTAGGCACGGACAAGCCCGCCGGTGCCGAGCTTCGTACCGCCGAAATAGCGTACGGTAATCACGGCGGCCTCGATCAGGTCATGTCCCGCCAGTACGGCAAGAGAAGGCTTGCCCGAGGTGCCTTTGGGTTCGCCGTCGTCGCTGCTGCCCTCGACAATCTGACCATGCTCGTTGCGGTAGCGAAATGCCGTGACAAAATGGCGGGCTTTGGGGTGCTCGTGCTTCAGAGATGAAAGTGTCGTCTCGAACGAAGCGTAGGGGACAAGATGGGCGATAAATTTTGACTGCTTGATCTCCACTGTCGCGGATACAGGGTTCTGAAGTGTTCGCATAGGCGCATTATAGCGCGAATAGATTCGGAGTTTTTCCGCCGACTTGCCTTGTTTTCACTCCTGTAAAACCAATTCGGCAAACACCTTCGCTATAATCCGAACCATGAAAAAAGGGACACTGCACGCCGACATCGTTTCGTGGTACGGGACCCATGGCCGCCATACGCTTCCCTGGCGACAAACAGACGATCCCTACCGCATCTGGGTCAGCGAGATCATGCTGCAGCAGACTCAGGTCAAAACGGTACTTGAACGCTTTTACTTCCCGTTTCTCGAACGTTTCCCCACTCTCTCCTCGCTGGCGGACGCCCCGCTCGATGCCGTCTTGAAGCAGTGGGAAGGGCTGGGTTACTATACCCGGGCCAAAAACCTGCACAAAGCGGCACAAATCTGTACCCCGCGCCTGCCGGAAACGGTCGAAGGTCTTCTTGCACTGCCCGGTATCGGAAAAAGTACGGCCCACGCCGTCGCGGCGTTCGCCTACCGCACGCCCGTTCCCATCCTCGATGCCAATGTCAAACGCATCCTCTACCGCTTTTTCGGCCGAAAACATGCCGATGAGAAGACATTGTGGCGCCTGGCCGAAAAGCTCTTCGATGCCGCACATCCGTTCGAATACAACCAGGCAATGATGGATATCGGCGCAACGATCTGCCTTCCGCGCTCGGCTTGCTGCAACGTCTGTCCGCTGCAAAACGGCTGCAAAGCCGCCGATACCGACCCGCTCGGCTACCCTGCCGCAAAAAAACGAAAACGTATTCCCCTGCGGCGGCGGCATATCGTTATCTACGGCGCCGACGGCCTCTACGGGCTGCGACAACGCCGGGGAAGATTTCTGCACGGCTTGTGGGGTTTCGCGGAACAGACCGATCCGCCCGGGCCCGCGGCACAAAAGCTCGGAGCAATCGTCCAGATCTATTCGCATTTCCGTCTCGAAGCGGATGTCTGGCTCGTAAACGCAACGAAAAACGGATGGACGTATTTCTCCCCGGCACAAATAGATGCGCTGGCGCTTGGAAATGCCGACCGGAAAGTTCTGAAGCTGCTTGAAAACATAACGGTTATGAAAAAAACGTTATAATAGCCTAGACGCTCAAGTCAAGGAAACAATTTGAAACAAAAACCGAAAATCCTCATCATCGACGACAACCCGGCCAATATCGACTTTCTGATCGAACTGCTCAACGACTACGACGTGCAGGCGGTTCTCAGTGCCGAAGAAGCGGACGAAGCGATGCAGAACGAAAAGCCCGACGTCATTCTTCTGGATATCACCATGCCCGGAATCGACGGGCTGGAATACTGCCGGCGGCTCAAAGCTTTTCCCGATACGAAAAACATTCCCGTCATCTTCGTAACGGCCAGCGACGACGAAGAGACGATCCGTACCGCATTCAAAAGCGGCGGCAGCGACTATATCACCAAGCCGTACAAAAACGATATCGTCAAAATCCGTATCGCCACACAGATTCGCATGAAACAGCTTCAGGCATGGATCAAACGGGCCCAGGTGCGCGACGAAGAGACCGGGCTGCGAAAACGGTCGGTCTTCATGCAAGAGGCCAAACAGTGGCTGGAATTTGCGAAAAAGTCTTCGGACTCCGTCTCCGTCGTAGCGCTGCACATCGACAATCTCGAAGAGATCAACCGGCGGTGCGGCTATGACGAAACCGACAAAATCGTCGAGTTCATCGGGCATCGCATCGATGCTGTCCCCGAAAAAAACAAGATTGCCACCCGCCGAGCCGGCGCCCTGTTTCTGATCGTTTTCTACGGTCTGGATGAGATAGCGGCCAAACGCCATGCCGACTGGCTTCGAGCCGCCATCGCCCGGCCCAATATCCAATCCTGCCCCAATCTCGAGATCGTTTCTTCCTACGGGATCGCCGACAACCTGCTCACCGACAACCTCGAAAAAATCATCACGGCGGCCCTGGCCAAAAAAGCGCAGCGTTAAGCGCTTTTTTGCTTCCGCATCGCCGTTCGTACCTCTGCCGCCACTTTTTTCTCGTCAATGAAAAAGAGCATAACCGCACCGGCGACAAAGAAAACGGCCACCGAAGCAATCCCCGCACGCGAACTGTGCGTCATGACGGCGACGACACCGATCAGCAGCGGCCCCAGTACCGTCGCGAACTTGCCGAGAAAGTTGTAAAACCCGAAAAACTCAGCCGAGTACTCCGCCGGAATCATCCGTGAATAATACGAACGGCTCATCGCCTGGATACCGCCTTGCACCAGTGCGATCATCGCCGCAAGCAGATAGAACTCCTCTACCGCATGCATCGACGACGCCAGAATCGTGATCAGCACGTAGACTCCCAACGTCAGGTAGATCGCCTTTTTCGTATCCCACATCTGCGCCAGTTTCGCCACCAGGATCGTCGCCGGAAACCCGATGAACTGCACGATCAGCAATGCTTTGATCAGGTCGCCGGACTCGAATCCGATCGCCATCCCGTAATCAACGGCCATACGGATTACCGTATCGACCCCGTCGATATAGAACCAGTAGGCGACCAGAAAGAGAAATAGCCCTCGCAGATGGCGGATCTTCCGAAACGTCCGTATCAACCGCCGGTAGCCCAGCGTGGAGAGCTTGACCACGCCCAGCCTCCGCGGACCGCGTCTCTCTTCGACCCACAGCAGCAGCGGAATCGAAAACAGCATCCACCACAGCGCGACACTGACGAACGAGGCCTTGATCGCCGCCGCCTTGTCCGCCAAACCGAACAGGTCGGGCATCTGGACCATCGCAACATTCAAAGCGAACAGAATCCCGCCGCCGAGATAGCCCAGCGCATATCCCAGCCCGGAAACCCTGTCGAACTTCGCCTCCGTCGTTACCGAAGGCAAAAACGAATCATAAAAGATATTCGAACCCATAAAACCGATATTGCCTAGCACATAGACCAAGGCCGCCAGTTCCCACTGCCCTTTTCCGACCAGCGCCAGTGCCGCGCTCATCAAGATACCCAGAAACGCGAACAGCAGCAAAAAGCGTTTACGGATGCCGCCTGCATCGGCGATGGCACCCAGCAACGGCGCGAGCAGCACTACAATGATGCTCGAAACGGAGTTCGCAAGCCCCAGCTGCGCCGTCGAAACCGTCACATCGGTGTCGGCACTGTAATAGGCTTTGAAAAACAGCGGGAAAAAGCCCGCCATGATCGTCGTCGCATAGGCCGAATTTGCCCAATCGTACATCGCCCAGCCGTAGATTCGTTTCTTCTCTTCTGATATCAAAGGTTTCATTCCTGCGTTCCGACCTCCCGTGATTTCGGCGGATAAAAAAGCAAATAGTCGGCCTCTCCGACATCAGCCTGCGATTCGCCCTCGGGTACAGGAAGAAT
>JALWNV010000336.1:1523-2533 GCA_027083665.1 Helicobacteraceae bacterium | reverse complement strand
TCACGAACGGTTCACGGCTCAGACGGGCAAAACGGGCGTTGATCCCGAGACCGTAGGCCAGATGCATCGCACCGGCGAAAACGACAAACAGATCGTTCTCGCCGCGCAGCTTCTTTCCGGCGAGCTCCGCCGCCTGCTTGGCCATATAGCTGTCCCACGCCACCTGGACACGGTACATACGCTGTCGGCACTCCTCAGAGCTTTCCGCCCTCTTTTTTCCGTGGCAATGATCAAAAAACGGTATGAATATACTCCGGTGCGCCGTCAGATTCATATCGAGCGAATCGTAAAATTCTCTCTGCCGAGGCGTCATGCCGGTCACGTTGCCGTCGGAGATCTCTTTTTGCAGCATTTTGTCCATATTGATGCCGTACAGTTCGCCGCCGGCATTGCGGACTGCATCGTAGATCGGCGCATAGGAAGCGAAAGGGTACCCCGCCTTGCGCCGCCACTGTACTGTTTCCGTGAAATTGCCCTCGAACGTCCGTCCGGCATACTGCCCCAGCACCGGTTCGTCGCCGGGCGTAAACCACTCGTTTGCCAGCAGCAGGTGCCGCCCTGACCTTCCCAGCCGATCAAACAGCCCGGCCAGGGAACGGTGCAGTGCCTGCGAGTCATGCTGATCTCCGATAAAAACGACGCGATACGGCCGCAGGCGTCGGACCAGTTCGTCCCGATCGATACATGCGGCCTGTTTCATGTCATAGATATCGCAATGTCCCGGCAGGCTGTGATGCACGTTCGCCGCGGGACGGCTGCAACCGGTCATCACCGCCAGTGAAAAAATCAACAAAAAATACAGGGGAGTGATATTTCGCATGCAGTATAATAGCGCAACTGCAAAAACGGGTAAAGGGTTCATCCATGGCGATTCGATTTCGACTCAGAGACTATCTCTTCAATGCCTTTCGGGAACTCTTCCTCTACCATCACAGTTCCCTGGAGTTCAGAGCCAAGCTTTTCGCCGCCGTCATCGCCGCCGACCTCGAAGCCGACGAATGCGAATTCGA
>JALWNV010000336.1:0-1513 GCA_027083665.1 Helicobacteraceae bacterium | reverse complement strand
GCAGGAATGACCGTCTACAACGATGAAGACCGAAGCAACACCCTCGTCCTGACGACACGCGAATACGTTACCAAAGTCCTCGAAAACAACGGCCTGGATATCGACGAGCTCATCGACGATATCATCCGCGACCTCAAAGCCGTCCCGCGCTATGCGAAAAAAATCGATATCGCACAGCTTCGACCGCTGCTCGAATGCCAAAACGACCCGGATGTCAAAATGTATCAGGAGCGCATGCTCGCGCTGTTTGAAAAGCTCAAAGCAGAGTACGAAAAAAGAGGCTGAGCTCAGCCTTTATAGGGAACGAGTTCGTATCCTTCGGACATCAGCTTCATCACACCCCCGGCAAGGTTCTTGACATTGTAGCCCTGCTGCGCCATGAAGTTTGCGACCTGCGACGTGCGCGAACCGGTCCGGCAGATCAGACCGATCTCTTTCTCCTTGCCGCCGAGTTCATCCATCGCACGCAAAAAGCCTTCGGCATCGTAGCTGCCGTCCATCTGGAAAAAAGTGATCGTCTTGCTGCCGGGAACGATACCCGTTTGCTTCCACTCCATCGGTGTACGGATGTCGACGACGACCATGTCGCTGTTTTCGAGCATCTCTTTGTCCGGATATACGTTGATATTGTTCATGTGCTTTCTCCTGTTTTGAATCTTTTTCAAAAAATTCGGCGCAATTATAACGATTATTGTTTAAGGGCGGCTCTTCCCTGCAAAACAGGGAAAGGGTTAAGCGGACTTTACATAAAGTTAACATAAAATATTTTTCAAAGGCATAAATTCACTATGATGCTTGAAACACCCAAAAAAAAGGACGGGACATGAAAAACAAAATATACCTGACGGCACTGGCCGCAGCGGCTGCGAGCGAACTTTCCGCGGGAACGATCGCCTATGCGCCGGCGAACGGAGCGACGGCCGTGCCGATGAGCACGGAAGGATTGGTGGCGATGGCCGGACTGTTTCTCGCATTGGGAATCTGGATGCTGGTCAAATCCAGGAAGGGGATGGGAAGCGTTCTGGTGCTTGCGGGAGTGCTGACGGGCTTTTATCCCGCTGCCGGAGATGCGGCGATGGCCTCCACGCTTGTTGAACTGACCAATCCGTCGGGCGGTACGGTATCTTTTAACGAGCTCGATCCGTATATCGAAGTCAGAAACATTTCCGGCGTCACCGTGACCATCACGGACATTCAACCCGGCAACGGAGCAGCGACGAGCAATCAATGCACTGTCGGCATCCAATTGGCAAACAATGCCTCATGCCAAATCTTTAACCCGAATTGATCGGTGAAATCAAAGAAGGAAGTCGAATTCTCCGACAACGGCATTCCTAAAAGGGGCGGAATAATTTATTTTGGATCGACTCTCAAAATGATCGATGAAAAAAAAGAGCCTGGATGATCCGGCGTCTCTTCAAACGCAGCCGACTGCAGGAAAAATATCATGACCTCATCGTCAAATACAAAATCCCGCGCGCTTTTCTGAGCGTCAACCGCCACGCCGTCGCCA
>JALWNV010000335.1 GCA_027083665.1 Helicobacteraceae bacterium | reverse complement strand
GTACGGCACTTTTGATATGTGCGGGCATGTCGTCGGCACCCTCGTAGGTATGGAGGTAGTAGCGTTTTGCATCGGCGAGATCACTGAAAAAAGTTTCCATGTCGCGGCGGACGCTCGGATCGGCATTTTCGCCCAGGCAGAGCGAGGCGCTGGTGTGCTGCAGCAACAGATGGACGAGGCCGGTCCGAATGCCGCTTTGCGAAACGGCGTTTTCGATGTCGCGGGTGATGAGGTGAAAGCCGCGTGAAAGCGGCGGCAGGCGCAAGACGGTCTGGAACATTACGCCGCGGTGAGCCGGTTCATGATATAGAGGAAGAGCTCCTTGGTCGGGATCTCCTTTTCGACGGCTTCGCGGTAGATATTGGCGACCTCCTTGTGATGTTTGTCGTAGGCGAAATGCGGAAAATGGTTGTGCCACGCTTCGACAATACGTTTTCGCGCCATTTTGTCAATCAGCCACTCCTTGAACATCATGTAGGTTCCGAAGAACATCCCGGTAAAGACGATGGCGAGAATGATCAGCAGATGGCAGTCGATCTTGGCGAGTTCTTTGTGAAAGATCAGGCTCAGCGGCAGCAAAATGATGTTCCACAGGACGAGAAAAGTGAAAATGGTGCGGCCGATCCGGAGTTTGAAGCCGGGGATACGCCCTTCGAGTTTCATCCCGTCGTCGAAGGCCTTGTTCAGATCGAGCAGTTCGCGCAGCAGCAGAGGCTGATCGCTGCTGCGGAAGACAAAGGGGATGATATACCGATCCGTGATCTGTCCGATAGTGTCTTGCAGCATAGTGTCCCGCTCCCAAAAAGATAGATGGATTGATAACGGGTATTATAGCGCCGTTTTTCTGTGATTAATGTTCTTTGTCAAAAAGTTATTAAACTTTTTAATGATAGAGTTACAGACTTTATCGAGAGAGGTGTTGAAGATGATGCACTATTTTCACCGGCAGGTACAGCTTTGGGGGGAAGACGTTCAGCGATTGCTGCAGCAAAAGCGCATTGCGATTATCGGAAGCGGGGGGCTGGGAAGTTCGCTCGGCTTCGCGCTCGGGGCGACGGGAATCGGCGAGATCCATATCGTCGATTTCGACGAGGTCAGCGTGCACAATATCCATCGGCAGATTGCTTTCAAGGTCGGTGACGAAGGAAAAAACAAGGCAGTGATCAATGCCGCGGTTATCGAGGAGCGCTGCCCTTATACCCGGGCGTACGCCCATCAGTGTGATTTCGATGCATTTGCCGAATCGGGTATCGAGGTCGACCTCATTGTCGATGCGACGGACAACCTGCCCGTGCGCGGCAGGATCAACGCCTATGCCAAAGCGACGGGAACCCCCTGGATCTACGGCTCGGTCGAAGCGTTTCACGGGCAGGTGTGTTTTTTCGATACGGCGTCGTTCGAGGACGTTTTCAAGATCACACTCAAAGAACCCGCAGGCATCGCGGCACCGATCGTGATGCATATCGCTTCGCTGCAGGCGAACCTGGCACTGCGCTATCTTGCGGGGCAAAGTGTCCGGAAAGATTTTCTCTACTATCTGTTTTTCAACGATGAAGGTGAGCTGGTGACGCAGAAATTCGGCCTGCCGACCTGAAGACGAAGGGGGAAAGACGGGCTGTTTCGTTTTACTCCCTGCTAAGTCCCGTTCGCTATAATTGCACTCTATTTTCTTCACGGAGAGTGCGATGCGCGGTTACAAGATTTTTGCCGGAAGTGCAAGTCAGGATTTTGCGAATGAGGTCTGTCAGTACCTCGATGTGCCTTTGGCCAAAGCGGATGTCAAGCGTTTCAGCGACGGTGAGATTTCGGTACAGATTTCCGAGAGCGTCCGCGGCCGCGATGTCTTTATTATCCAGTCGACGGGAGCGCCGTCGAACGACAACCTGATGGAACTGCTGATCATGACCGACGCACTCCGCCGCTCGTCCGCGAGCTCCATTACGGCGGTCATTCCGTATTTCGGCTATGCGCGTCAGGACCGCAAAGCGGCGCCGCGCGTCCCGATCAGCGCCAAGCTGGTCGCCAACCTGTATCAGACGGCGGGCATCGACCGGCTCGTGACGATCGATCTGCATGCCGGGCAGACTCAGGGCTTTTTCGACATACC
>JALWNV010000334.1 GCA_027083665.1 Helicobacteraceae bacterium | reverse complement strand
GTACGGAGATATGCGTTTTCTTTATCCCTCCAGCGATCAGCTTTTTGACCGTTTTTACAACATCGTCGTGATTGTCGTACATCGCGATTACAATATTTTTTTTCATGACCGTTTTCCTTTGTGCTTTTGGGCACCTCTAAAAACCCCAAGACGCATCTCGGAGGGTTTTTGGAAGTGCCTTTTTTTGAATTTAGACACTTTCAAAATCCTGTCTGCCGTTTTCACCGCACTATCATTCCGGTTTCATAGCAGACCGGATCGAAAAGGCAGACGACATCGCGATCGAAAGCGAGCACCGCCTCGTTTTTGTCCGGATAGTCGTTCTCGCTCAGAAAATGCCTGATGATATTGATACGTGCCGCTTTCTTGTCATCGGCGCGAACCACATACCACGGTGCGTACGAAAACGACGTCCGTTCGAACATGCCGTCGCGCGCTTTCGAATATGCGTTCCAGTGCGACAGCGCCGCTTCGTCGATCGGGCTCAGTTTCCACTGTTTAAGCGGATCTTTTTTGCGCGCTTCAAGCCGCTTTTTCTGCTCCTCTTTCGATATATCGAGATAATATTTGAACAACTGCATCCCCGAGTGCGTCAGCATCTGCTCGAAACTCCCGACCTCGTCCATAAAGAGCCCGTACTGCTTTTTCGTACAAAAGCCCATCACCGTTTCTACCCCGGCACGGTTGTACCAGCTGCGGTTGAAAAAAACCATCTCACCGCCGACGGGCAGGTGCGGGACGTAACGCTGGAAATACCACGCATGCGTTTCCCGGTCACTGGGTTTTCCCAGCGCCACGGTACGCGCTTCACGGGGGCTCAGATGTTCGGTAAAACGCTTGATCGTACCGTCCTTGCCTGCCGCATCGCGTCCTTCGAACACGATACAGACCTGCAACGCGTTCTCGATGACATGTTTTTGAAACTTCACCAGCTCGACCTGCAAGTCGTAGAGCGCTTTTTTATAAACCTTTTTTTTCATCGTACCGCCTCTTTGTCACCAACCGCGAAACACCGTCCGTACTCTCTATTTTACGTTTTCAATGCTTCAATACACTTTTTTCATCGTGCGTCGACTCCGAATCGAACGCCCGCATTTTCTCTTTGGCTTCAAACATCCGTTTGTCCTGCGCCTCTTCCACTTCGGCTCTTGCCGCCGCGGCGTCTTTTACGCCTGCGGGATTTTTCAGTGCCCGGGCTTCTTCTTTTGACACGGCATCTTTGAGGCCGTCTTTTTCCGTTTTGTGAAACAGGGCCTTGAACGAACCCTTGATGTGCTCGTAGAGCTTTTCGACTTCGTTTTTGCCGCCGATCTCGTCGCGGATCGCATCGATCTGCTTGTTGAGGTCTTTGTAAGCGCCGGAATGCTTGTCCGTATAGCCGAGCAGCAGGGCTTTTTGCAGTTCCGAAGATGCGGCGTCGAGGAGTCTCATCGCCTCTTTTTTCTTCGATTTATCCAGTTTCGACGCTTCGGCCACATACGCCTGTGCCCGTACCAGCGGCATCGGAATCACCACCTCATCCACTCCGAGGGTTCCCAGCGCGGTATTAAGCGTCTGAAGCGCTTCTTTTTTATGGCCGTTTCCGAGCATATTCGCCGCCAGGCGCGTCGCTGTCGGATAAAGATCCATCGGAAGGTACTGCGTTGCGATCACCATCTCGTCACGCAACGGCATCAGCAGGCCGCGGGCCTCGCTGATGCGGTGGGCGTCCAGCGCCTCCTTGGCCAGATCGATCGCTTTTTCGATCTGTGAAGGCGTACTCGCAATCTCGGTCACGGTAATGTCGTCGGCAATCGGAACGCGCTTGAGGCCGGGATTGGCTTCGAGCGCTTTTTTAAACGACTCCGATGCCGATACGAGAAGCTTTTTAGCCGCTTTTATATCGTTTTTCTCCAATGCCCGAATCGCTTCGAGCGTCTCATCGAAGCCCGAAAGCACCTGTTTCGGTGCCGCTTTCATCAGCTTGCGGTGCGTATCGAGTGCTTTGTCCACACTCTGTTTGACCGATGTGTCCGAAAAACCGTAATAGTGATGCACCGGCATATCGCCGACGCTCCGGTAGTTGTCGAACTTGTGTGTATCCGAAGCTCCCTGAACAGCGGATGCAC
>JALWNV010000333.1:785-2119 GCA_027083665.1 Helicobacteraceae bacterium | reverse complement strand
GTCGAAATATCATAAGCGCCATTGGCACTGGATGACGGAACCTGCTGCGTTTCTCGAGGACCGGGAGCTGGTTGAAGATCATCTGGCGCCGTTCGCGGCGCAGATAGCGGCCTGCGAAGACGATTTTATCCTGAAGCAGGTGATGATATGGTGTATTATCCATTATGTCTTTTTCCGGCAGTTTCGCGAAAAGGATGTCTATGTCGTCTTTTATGAGGAACTGTACCGCCGTCCCGAAGAAGAACTGAAAAAACTTTTTACGTTTCTCGAGGAGGTTCCGGTGACAAAACTCGATGAAAACGTGCTTTTGAAAGTGAACAGGATCAGCAAGATGTCCGGAGAAAACAGTTCGCTGCTGCGGGGGCTCTCCCCGTTGGAGAACTGGGAAAAGGAGATCCCGCCGAAGACGGTGGAAAAAGGCCGTGCCGTTTTGGAGACATTCGGATTTGACGAACTGTACGACCCCCGGGGGCTTCCGCATCCCGAAACACTCCGGGGACTGTTTGAAAGCGGCGGCGATGACGACTGATACCGCGATCGCGTTTCTGGTCCTGGCGCATGATCAGCCCGAACATGTCGGGCGGATGATCCGGGCACTGCAGCACCCGCTTCACCGTTTTTTCGTCCATATCGACAAAAAGAGCGATGCCGTGCAGTTTCGGAAAAAGGCCGCTGTCGAACATGCCGGTGTGTATTTTATGACCGGCAGGGACAGGCTGGAGATACGCTGGGGCGGTTTCAGGATGGTCGAGGCTACGTTGCGGCTGATCGGGCGGGCATGGGAGCATCCGGAACATTTCGGGCGTTTTTGTCTTTTGAGCGGGGCGGACTATCCGATAAAACCCCTCGAAGCGATCCGTGCCGCGATGGCGGAAGATATCGAATATATGCGGGTGGACCGCAGGCTTTCGAATCGGCAGAGCGAGACACACTCCCATTATATAGAGCGTTTTTTCTTTTCGGACCGTCCGGTACTCAAAGCGTGTCGTCTTTCGGGGAAAATTTCCCGAAAACCTTACGAAGACACCGTGTTGTACCACGGCTCTCAATGGTGGGCGCTTTCGCGTCGGGCCGTCGGTTACATTCTGGCGTTTCTCGGACAGAACCCGGCGTATGAGCGGTTTCACCGCTATGTCCATTGTCCGGATGAAATCTTTTTTGTCTCCATTCTCAAAAGCGCGCCGTTCGCCGACCGGATCTCGCATGACTTTGAAACCGGGAAACCGATGGAACCGACCCTTTTCGGTGCCCATTATATCGATTGGTACTCCCGTTCAAACGGCGGAAAGTCGCCGAAAGTGTTGACGGAGGAGGACTATGAAAAACTCCGCCGC
>JALWNV010000333.1:0-775 GCA_027083665.1 Helicobacteraceae bacterium | reverse complement strand
CCGCCGCGTCGAGGCGAGGTTCGCGCGGAAATTCGCAGCGGCACCGTCAGCGGCACTGCTGCGGAAAATTGATCGGGATCTGGGATATCACGGATGAAAAACACGCCTGCCGTTTCCGTCGTTATGCCGGTATACAATGCCCGGGCGTATGTCGCCGAGGCGATCGGGAGCATTCTTTCGCAGACGTTTCGTGATTTTGAATTTATTATCATCGACGATGGCTCGACGGACCGTTCCGCTGAGATTATCCTGGCATACGACGATCCACGCATCCGGTATATGAAAAATGAATCGAATCTGCATCTTTCCGGAAGTCTGAACCGTGCGCTGGATCGTGCGAAGGGAAGGTATATCGCCAGAATGGATGCGGACGATATCGCACTGCCGCATCGGCTGCAGACACAGTATGATTTCATGCAGGCGCATCCGCAGATCGATATCTGCGGCAGTTGGGTCGAAGCGTTCGGAGAAACGGACGGGGTCTGGGAACGGCCGGCCGGTCATGACGCGATCAAGGCGTATATGCTTTTCAGCAATCCGATGATGCATCCCACCATTTTCGCGAAGGCGGCATTTTTCGAATCGTTTCGTTACGATGAGCGTTTTGACAAATCCGAAGACTATGCATTATGGATCGATGCCATACGATCGAAGACCTTTGCCAATATTCCGAAAGTGCTTCTGCGCTATCGTACCCACCGCAGCCAGGTAAGCCGGACCCAAATGCACGATCAGCTTACCAACAGTGTCGCGTTGAAGCGGATCATGCTAAAAC
>JALWNV010000332.1 GCA_027083665.1 Helicobacteraceae bacterium | reverse complement strand
TTTTACCCGTGAACTGCATCCCTACCATCGAAAAGAGGGCGAAGTGAAATGCCTCGAGACGATCAAGTTCTCCATCATGACACACCAGGGATGCTGGGGCGAATGCAATTTCTGCGCGATCGGCGTGCATCAGGGACGCACCATCCGTACCCGTTCCGAGAAATCGATCGTGGGCGAGGCGAAGCGCTTCACCGAATACCGGGATTTCAAGGGGATTATCTCCGATGTCGGCGGGCCGACGGCCAATATGTACGGTTACGAGTGCGGCAAGAAGCTCAAGCTCGGTACCTGCGACCATCAGCGATGCGTCGATTCACGCCATCTGTGTTCGACGATGAAGGTGGACCATTCGCGCAACATCGAACTGCTCCGTCAGGTGCGGGCGGTACCGGGCGTCAAAAAGGCGTTTGTCGCGTCGGGGGTGCGCTACGATCTGATCAACGAGGACAAACGCAACGGGTACAGCTACCTCAAAGAGCTGGTAAAGCACCATATCTCCGGGCAGATGAAAGTCGCCCCCGAACATACGCAGCAGCATGTGCTCGATCTGATGGGCAAACCGGGAAAGCAGACATTGATCGATTTTAAAAAACTTTATGATAAACTCAACCGCGAAGAGGGCAAAAAACAGTTTCTGACCTATTACCTGATTGCGGCGCACCCGGGATGTACCGAGAGCGATATGCACGAACTTAAACGTTTCACTTCCGAGGAACTGAAAATGAATCCCGAACAGGCGCAGGTTTTCACCCCGACACCGGGGACCTATTCGTCGGTGATGTACTATACGGAGCGCGATCCGGTGACAAGAAAGAAGATCTTCGTCGAAAAAGATATGCGCCGCAAAGAGAAACAAAAAGAGATCGTCGTGAAAAAACAGCAGTTTAAAAGCGGTTTCGCGAGTTAAGGAGACAATCGATGGCACTATTCGGCAAGCTTTTCAAAAAAGAGACGGCGGCACCCGTCGAGACCAAAGATCCGTCCGAGTACGAATCCAATCCGCCGGTCGTCTTGAAGCAGCAGAAATTCAATCTTAACGATACGTTGCGGGACGTGGCGAACATTCTCGCCCAGGAGGCGCAGGCCAAGCGTATTTCCATCATTTTCCGCGTCAACAAAAATGTCCCGTCGCAGGTGATCGGCGACCGGTACAAACTTGCAGCCGTGCTCAACGAGATTATCGGAAACGCGATCGACTTTACCGACAAACGCGAAGATGTCGTCGTCCAGATCAGCCGCAACGAAAAAAACGGAGAGTCGCTGGAACTGCATTTTGTCGTCCGGGACAGAGGTGTGGGAATCACAGAGGAAGCGGTCGAAGAGATTTTGATGCCGATGCTCACGAGCGACAAGCCCGCAGAGGCGTTCGGAATCGAAGGCGGGGGCCTTGAACGCGCCCGGGATATCATTCACGCGATGAAAGGCAGTCTGCGGATGCAGTGTGCACCCAAAGAGGGCTGTACGGTCTTTTTTCACGTTCAGCTGAGTGCCTCGGATCTGAAAGAGAAGCGGCACTACCGTCTGCCCAGCAAAGCCGGGGTGGGGTTGAAGACGCTGGTGGTCGATGACGACATGGGCAGTGCCAAGGCCCTTGTGCCGATGCTGGAATATTTCAGGCACGAGGTGACGATCGGCGAGAAGAAGGATCTGCGCCGTTTCAAGGAATTCGATCTGGTCATGTTTTCATCGTACTTCTGGAGCGAGGATCTCCATGCGATGTTCGGGAATCGCGCGGAAAACCGCCCGAAAATCGTCCTGATCGAAAGTATGCTCAAGCATCACAAGGTCGAGGATGAAGCGCTCAATTTCGTCGACTGGCTGATCTACAAACCTTTTACGCAGCAGTTTGTTTTTGAAATGCTCAGCGCGTTGTATACCGATGCCCTCTCGTCGTCGCCGGAGAGCGAAGAGGCGATGGCTCCGTCCGAATCGCGGGCCAGGAAGGCCGCGGAGGGAGTGGAGACCGTCTCGCCGCGGGTCGAGGCTTTTTTGAGCGGAAGTGCGATAGAACAGTCGACACCGATGGGAAAAGAAGGACTGTGTATTTGCTGCAAGTATTCCCACCAGTTTTTCGTCGCTGCCGACGGCCTGGCGCATTGCAGGAACGATTATGCCGAGTTTGTCGA
>JALWNV010000331.1:7066-9366 GCA_027083665.1 Helicobacteraceae bacterium | reverse complement strand
TATGAAAAACTTTATCGCGCAGATGCTCGGCAGCCGCTATAGGGTCTACATGACGCCGCGCAGCGTCAATACGCTCGGCGGCATCATCCGCGATATCAACGAATCACTTCCGGAGAACGCACAGGTGTACGTCTGCGAAGCGGGGGCGCGGCAGCGCGGCGATATTCTCGAGATCGCGCAGCTGCTGCAGCCGCACTACGCCGTCGTCGGCAAGGTCGGTCCGCAGCATCTGGAATATTTCGGCTCGCTGGAGAATATCATCCGTACAAAGCTCGAGCTCATTCACTCCGACCGGCTGCGTCAGGCGTTCGTGCATTTCGAGGTGACGGACGAGCCGCATGAAAAGGTGCGTTTTTTCGGCAAAGAGATCACGAACGTCAGCGGCGACCTCGAGGGGCTGGATTTCGACCTGGACCTGCCGCCGCAACCGCTGCATCTGCATGCCCCCGTCCTCGGGACGTTCAACGCGGTCAATATCGAAGCGGCGGTGCTGGTCGCGCAGGCGACCGGCATGGGCAATGAACAGATCGCCAAGGCGGTCGGACGGCTGCGTCCCGTCGAACACCGTTTGCAGCGTATCGACGCCGGCGGCAAGATCATCCTCGACGACGGCTACAACGGCAATATCGAGGGGATGAAAGAGGGGATACGCCTGTGCAGTCTGCATCCGGGCCGCAAAGTGATCGTCACGCCGGGATTGGTGGAAAGTACCGAGGAACTCAACCGGGAGCTGATCGAAGCGATCAACGCCGTGTTCGACCTCGTGATCGTCACGGGCAGCCTCAACCGGGAGCTTTTCAAACATTTTCTCGAGGTTCCCGAGGCGGTCTATCTGGAAGATAAAAGCGAACTGACGGAGGTGCTTGCAAAACAAACGGCTCCCGGCGACATCATCTACTTCGCCAACGACGCACCGAACTTTATTTGATGCGCTTCGGATTGCTATTGTTAATCCTCCAAATATCTCTGGAATCGAAACGCCCGGTTTTCATCATATAATTCACCGCGGTGTAATCATTGTTAGCCATTCTCGAATTGTTGTTTCTGTATAATTTTACGCTATACAAAAAACGCAGGAACAACCTGCTTGAAACAAAAAAGGCCAATGATGAAAATTGTCTGGATACTGCTCTCGCTGCTTTTGACCCTCTATGCGCAAAACAGTTCCCGAAACGATCCCTATAAAAACATCGAATATTTCAAACTCGGCAACGGCATGCAGGTCTATCTGTTGGCCGACCCCAAAGCGGAGAAGACGAGCGTCCGCCTGACGGTGGGGGTGGGATACGATAACGAAACGGCGGACAATTACGGTATCAGCCACCTGGTGGAGCATCTGGTGTTCCGTGACCGGCGGGTGCCCCATCACGACTATCTGGACTGGTTCAAGGATGAGGGCGCCACTAATGTCAACGGTTACACCGGCCGTTACGAGACGACCTATCTTGCCACGGTTCCGGCGAAAAAGTCCGAATGGGCGGTGCAGACTTTTGCGCAGATGCTTTTTGACAAAAATGTCACCCGTGAGGATCTGGAGGTCGAGCGCAAGGCCCTGCAGACCGAGATCGGCGAGCCGCGGTGGTATGAGCGGCCGCTGACCGTGCTGGGCGAATTTTTCCAAAAGATACTGCCGCCGCGTGAGGATTTTTACGCCGAAGAGTTCGGACTGCCGCGGGACAAGCCCCTGCCGCCGCTCTATCTGGCCCGGGAGAACAACCGACGCTTTACCCTCGCCGATGTGACGGCCCGTTACGAGGCCTACTACTATCCCGCCAATATGAAACTGGCGGTCGCGGGGCGTTTCGACGCGAAAAAGATGCGTGAAACGATCAAGAAGCATTTCGGAAAGGTGCGCCGAAACGGCACGCAAAAGGTCGCCGAACCCTACTATACGCCAAAGCCCAACCGTAAACCCTATCGTCGTTTTTATGAAGGGATGTACCGGAATTACGCCATAATCGGAGCCAAATACCGGCTGCAGAGCTACAAACAGTTTCTGATTCTGGATGCCTACAGCGAAGCGTTGGCGCAACGGCTCCAGCAGCAGCTTCGCAATCGCGACGGCAAGACTTACACCGTTTCCGAACAGGGCTTTTCCGACAAAATCGCGGGGGCGGCGCTGATCGGTTTCGACGGGCTGCACGATGTTTTCTCCCAAAACATCGCCGCGGCTCAGAAGTCGATCGAAGCCGACAGAAAAGGGATGGATCCGGCCGCAATCCGAAAAGCCCTCGATTGGTACGAGAAGCGCTACTACGCCGACATGGAGCATGATACCGGGACGTTGACAGGGCTGGTGG
>JALWNV010000331.1:0-7056 GCA_027083665.1 Helicobacteraceae bacterium | reverse complement strand
CAACATCACCGACCGAACCGCCTATGACATCTTCAAATCGATCACCCCCGAAGATTTCCAGAAGACCGTTACCGAGACCTTCCGGCCCGAAAACCGTTACAAATTCGTCGCCAGGGAATACTACTTCTTCCCGATGGATGTGGTAGTCATCTCCCTGGTGACTCTGATTATCTTCATCGTCATCTACATCTTTTTCGCCAAGTGGCAGCTGCGGCGGCGGGGGGTGCTTTATACCTACCGGGATATCCTCTTTCACCGTCGTCTCAGCAGCCGGATGACGGGATTTTTGATCTTCGTGCTGACCGGCATCATCGCTTCTGTTACGTATGAATGGATCAAATACCTCTTTTTCAAATGGGTTATGGGCGATCCCCGGTGGCTGATGACGGTGGATGTCCCCTGGAGCTATCTCGTCACCGTCCTTGATGCCCTGGGCTATATCATCTGGTTTTTCCTGCTCTATTATCACCTGTGGCGCTACTACGCCACGATTTTTGCCCTGCGGGACAAGCTCATCGTCGTCGGCAACCGCATCGCCGTTATCGAAAAGGACAATATCGCGGAGGTCGGAGTGGTTCCCCGGCGGGCGCGCCGAAAAGGCGCCGTCACCTACGGCACCGCCTGGCGCTTTAGAAAGCCTTTGACAGAGCTGAAGTGCAAAGACGGAAAGATCTGCTACCTGAGGGCGGCCAACGCGGAGCATCTGAAAGAGGATCTGCAAAAGTGGCTGGCGTCGCAATGATGCCGGTTTGAAAAACCGGTCGTGAGAGCGGGGAACCGTAAAATTGAAGGGACAACCGTATTTTGCTGCGTCCTCTTCAGTCCAACCAAGCGGCTAAACGAAACGCTTCTTTCGGCGTTTTGTATTGTTCTGATTATCCCTCCAGCACTGGCAGTCCAAAACCGCTTTTTGTTTTTAACTCTATCTCATACCCCAAAGCATTGACGATAAGATCGAGTGTTTTTACACTGACATTTCCAAGATGCCCTTTTTCTATTTTCCCAAGTGTCACACGGCTGATTCCCGCCAGAGCCGATAGCTCGTCTTGCGTCATTTTCCGCTCTTTGCGAAGTATTTTGATCTTAGTTCCAATTTCGTATAACTTCATCCGGAAGTTCCTTGTAGGTTTTCTCATGTAGGGAAAGTTTAAAACAATCTATCATCTTTGAGCCGATATTTTGAAACTCGCTGTTTGTTTGTATAAACGCTTCTATCTCATAGATGGTGCTTTTTAGGCTTTCTATGCACTTCTCATAAATAGTCACAGTCTCTTTTTTACTCAAATAGCACTCCTGTACTCCAAACTTTATCAACTCCTTTTTTCCAAACCACACCTTTTTTCCAAACATCGTGAGGGCGGGTCTGTCTTTATAGTGATACACCATCGTGTTGACGATATCGCAAGCCGGAGCGATATAGATATGTTTAAAGTCGTTTGTGTAGATAATGCCGAAGTTTTTCAGATGGGCATCGCCGTTTTTCAGCAGATAGTTCATCACCGTAACGGCAAAAAAACTTTTCATAGAAGCAAGCTTGTCTGTCGTTACGCTGTAGATGGTCTTGGCGACACTCTCATAAGAACCGCTGTATTTTTCCTCTTTGTTCTTTCCAAGGAGTGTCAGTATCTCCTCAAACCCCAAAAATTCATTTTTCTCCCTATCGTAATTGAAGCGTTCCACTACTAAAAAACGGTTATTTTTTGAGAGTTGGATATTTGCCGTCTTTACACCTGTTTTTTCCACCGCCTTAAGGCAAAAGTATTCATTAAGCGCCAATTGGTCGTACTCATTCCCCCATGTTTTTATGATGTACTCTTTGGTCAAAAGTGATTCTTTGTCGTTAAGGAGTGCCAATGATTTCGGCTGCACCCCGCTGATGGCGTTTTTGCTTAGATAGGTGCGTACCAGTTTGGAGAAAGTATCTTGCGTATCGTTACTGAGAATCTCATCAAGATCGAAACTCACTACATCGCTTTTTGCGCACCAGCTCTCATAGGTTAGCCTGCTTTGGATATTGGGGCATAGGTAGGAAAATATTAAAAAATCATCTATGTATCCATACTCTTTGGCGATATACTGCTTAAGTATTTCAAAGAGATACCCTTCAGGAATATTCATATCGAAGATCGGATGGAGCTTTTTTTTACGGATGTAGGAAGATACCCGGTAAGGCATTATCAAAGAGATGGGAGGAGCCTGCTTTGTATAGTTAAAGACGAAGTGATCCTGCTCTTTTTCATAAAAAAGCTCTCCGGCTGTTTGATTTGCGACTTTGACTATGATTTTTTTCATCAATGGAGCCTAAATGATAATTTAGCTTATCATTATAGCTTTATTGTTAAGAAATGTAAAGCATTTTTCTATACTTTATTCGGGTCTGGTGATAGCCCGATAGCAGTGTATCAGCACAAAACCGCCGGAAGATTGAGAATATCATCCGGTTTTGGGCGATTATCGCGAGATACTGACGCCGAATCCGACGAGATTCATATGGCGGTCGTAGTCGATCAGGCTTTGACCGTATCCTGAAAAACCCTGCAGGTAGAAAAAGACGTTGTCGCTGGCGGGGACGGGGTAGCTGAAATCGACCTGCCCGCTGAGACGGTTTCCGCTGAAGCTGGGGGTGAGTGTCAGCCGCGAGAGCAGTTTTTTGTAGATGTACCCTAGCTCGAGGGAACCTTCGCCGCAATATTCGAGGATATCCGGATTGTCATCAGGCGGTGAGAGATAGTCGATACGGGTCCATGCCATCACTTCGGCATAGAGATGACTCCATTGGAAATACGCCCGCAGATAGAGCCGGTTCCACGAACGTGACGGCGAGTTTTCGAGCGGTCCGCCCGGACGGACATGGGTCGCGTTTTCATCATGATTGACCGGCTGTCCGTTGGAGGAGTGCTTGTAGCCGAAACTGACGGCCTTGAGGCCGATATTGTCGAAACGGTGGTAAAAAGGGACGGTCACGAATATTTCGGGTTTGTAGTTGCTTTCGCGAAAGGGCGCGGAGGTGATGAACACCTGCCACCACGATGTCTGGGTATAGGCGCCGGTCCACATCTGCGTGAAACCGAACCAGTCGGTAATGATGTCCGCGCGCAGCGAGATCTGGTATTTGATCTCCGTATGGATGTAGTGCGTATGGCTGCTTTGATCGACCAGGACGGGATCACCGTTGGGGATGCTGTCCATGGTCGTAACGATGAGATAATTGGGTTCGTAGGCTCTGAGGCCGAATTTTCCGTCGGCGAGCTGAACGAGGGTGTTGGTGGACTGGTCGTCGCCGAGGGGGTTCATATTGCGGTAGATGGTCTCGTAGACCCGCTTTTTGTTGGTTTTGTTCAGTTGCCACTCGGCGGCAAGTCTGTACCAGTAGATCGCCTTTTCGGGATCCGGCGGCGTACCGACTCCGCGCTCGTACATCCATCCGAGACGGTAGGCGATATCGGGATCATAGTATTTTTCGGCGGCTCGGATGTACAGCGGAAGTGCTTTCTCATACGCTTCGTTCATATAATAGGTATTGGCACGGTTTTGCAGGTCCGAAAGCCCCTGTGCGAGTAAAAAAAGCGGAATGAGCAAGAGCAGAGTTTTTTTCATGGGACAATTCTATCATTGATAACGCGTTAAAGTACTTATTTTTCAGCTTTGTCTGCCTATACTTTTGATATATCATCAAACAGGGAACGAAACGAATGTTCAAAACGATCATCACCGCAGTGATTCTGACGGGTATCACACTGTTCGGAGCGCAGAATGCGCCGGTATCGGCGGCACCGGTAAAAACGTTTACATTGACGGCAAAAGGGCAGCCGGCGATCACGGCGAAGGATCTGCCCGACGGCATGCTGTTCGAAGGCTACGGGGGCAAGCCGGTCCTGCTGAACTTTTTCGGCAAGAACTGCCGCTACTGCATGCGGGAGATTCCGCATCTTGTGGCGCTGAAGAAGAAGTACGGCAATCGGATCGGCATCATCGGCATGCATGTGCAGCAGCGTATGAGCGACGGCGAGCGTTTTATGCTTCAAAAACGGCTGGGATTCAATTACCCGATTTACGAATATACGGACAATATCGAATTCGTCCGGTACGTCGGCGCCCGGGCCGGTTTCACCGGCAGCATCCCTTTCAATATCGTTTTTGACGGGAAAGGGAAAGTGGTGCAGATCATTCCGGGATATCTCGGTGAAAAAGATCTGGAGATGATTTTTTCGGATCTGTTGAAACGGTAGCTTTCGGCGCAGATGCGGCAAGAGAAGGGATCGGGAATGATCGCGGCGGCAATGCGTATCATCGGCGGTATCAGTGCGGGGACGCTGGGCGCATTGGTACTGCTGGTCGTCTACGACGCGACCCGCCGTTATCTTCTGCATGAAGGCTCCGTCGCGCTTCAGGAGCTTGAATGGCACCTTTTCGATGTCGTCATCATGCTCGGCATCGCCTACGCGATGCACCGCGGCGCGCATGTGCGCGTCGATATCTTTTACGACCGTTTTTCGCCTGCGGTGAAACGGGTCATCGACCTTGTTACCATGCTCTTTTTCGTTTTGCCGGTATCGGCACTCATCCTCTACGTCAGTTACGATTTCGTACTGATGAGTTTCTCGCAGATGGAGGCCTCCTCCGATCCCGGCGGGCTGCCGTACCGTTTCATCATCAAGGCCCTGATCCCGTTGGCGTTTGCCCTGCTGATCCTGCAGGCCATGCGCGAGATCGCCGAAACCTGGCGGACGATAAGGAAGCGGACGTGATCGCGCTGGCGATGTTTGTGCTGGCGCTGGCGTTGCTGCTCAGCGGGATTCCGGTCGCGTTCGTTTTCGGCGGAGTCGCACTGGCGTTCGCGCTCCTGGTTCCCGGACTCGGTCTGGACGTTTTCAGTCTGCTGCCGTTTCGCATCTACGGGATCATGGGCAACACGACACTGATGGCCGTTCCGCTGTTTATCGCGATGGGACTGGTACTGGAGCGTTCGCAGATGGCGGAGAAGCTGCTTGAGACGATGAGCGCGCTGTTTCGCGGAATACGCGGCGGGCTGGCCGTCAGCGTCGTTCTCGTCGGCGCGATGCTCGCGGCTTCGACGGGGATCGTCAGCGCGTCGGTGGTGATGATGAGCATCATCGCGTTGCCGCTGATGCTCAAGGCCGGCTACGACAAGGGCCTCGCGTCCGGTACCGTGGCGGCGAGCGGGACGCTCGGACAGATCATTCCCCCTTCGATCATTCTGATCATTCTCGGTGACGTCATGAGTGTCAGTGTCGGGGACCTTTTTATGGGAGCGGTGCTGCCGGGACTCGTGCTCGTCGGTCTTTATATCGTCTATATCCTGATATATGCATGGCGGAAGCCCGATGCCGCACCGGCGGCCGCTTCGCATGCACATGTCGGCATCGCGAAAACCTTCGCGGCGATCGCGCCGCCGCTGCTGCTGATGGCGGCGGTGCTCGGCTCCATTTTCGCCGGAATCGCTTCACCGACGGAGTCGGCGGCATTCGGGGTCGTAGGCGCACTGGTGCTCAGCGCGTTCAACCGGACGTTGAGCCGTTCGATGCTCTCCTATGCGCTTGCCGAGACGGTCAAACTCAGCGGGATGATCTTCATGATCCTTATCGGAGCGACGGCATTCAGCCTCGTTTTCAACGAACTCGGCGGCACCGATGTCGTGCTGGATTTTTTCAGCCACGATATCGGAAATGTCTGGGTCTTTATCGGTGTGTCGATGCTGGCGATCTTTTTGTTGGGGTTTTTCATCGACTTTATCGAGATCTCTTTTATCGTCGTACCGATTCTTGTCCCGGTGATGAACGCGTTCGGCATCGATCCGGTCTGGTTCGCCGTTTTGATCGCACTCAATCTTCAGGCGTCGTTTCTGACGCCGCCGTTCGGTCTGGCGCTGTTTTTTCTCAAAGGGGCCGCAGGCAGCAGTGTGACGACAATGCAGATCTACCGCGGTATCGTGCCGTTTATCGCGCTTCAGCTGCTGGCGATCGGTATCGTGATCGCATTTCCCGATCTGGTATTCGCCTTTTTATGAAAACGTTACTGACAATTGCGGCCGTGTCTGCACTGCTGGTTTTGGGAGGATGTGAAAAGAAAAGTACCCGAAAAACCTGCCGGATGGATTTCAATACGAGTACTCCGCCGCAAAAGCCGACACGGGCACAGATGCAAGCGGAGCTGCAGCGGCTCAGGTCCCTGCTGTCTGGGCCGTGTTCGCCCGCATGCTGCGAAACGTATATCACGGAGGTTATCAACAAGGGGTCGGATGTTCTGCAATACCCGTCGAGCCCGATGGACCCCGGCTTTGCCGCCGAGGAGGACGCTCCGGCGATCGCCGCGTTTACCGTGACGCTGTCGGGGAAAAAGAGCCCGCATCCCGAACGTGTGCAGACAGGAAGCCTGCTGTTCGCCGGCAATTGTGCGGGATGCCACGGCAGCGACGGCAAAGGCAACCGCGGGGCTTTTCCGGATTTGACCCTGCCCGAGCTCAAAGGTATGACGCTGCGGAAACGAAAAATGGCCGAACGGGTCCGTGAACTCGAAAAAACGCTGGCGGATTGACGCGGGTCATGGGATGCCGGGGCGAAAAGAGGGTACCATTGCCAAAAAACAGGAGAGAAGATGAATCTTGACGAGATCAACCGTGAACCGGAAGAGCTGCTGCTGACGGTGGAGATCAAAACGACCGTGCTGGGCAATTTTGTCCTCGAAGTGACCAATACGACGACCGAAAAGGTGATCGAGTGCTACAGCGTCGAGGAACTCAACGACTTCGTCGTCGCGCTTAACGAGATCAACGCCGACAAACAGCTCACTATCCAGTGGCTCGAGTCGCCCGATGCGCGGCCCGAACATATCAACGAAGTACGGATGCAGATCATGGCGTTCGAGCAAAAGATCGCCGAAGAGATGGAAGGCGAAAATCCGCCGCCGCAGGACGGGTTCGATCCCAACGCGGTGTAACGGTTCCCGGAGGTGTTCCAAATGCAACCTGCCGTGCATAGTTTTGAGTGAAGTTGTTATATACTTCCGCAAAAAAAAGGAGTCATCCTCATGGCACAC
>JALWNV010000330.1 GCA_027083665.1 Helicobacteraceae bacterium | reverse complement strand
ACATAATCTTGGTGAAAAAACCGACATAGTCTTCGATGTTGATCAGCGGCGTGAATTTGAAACTCCCGAACGTGATGAGAAAGTCGAATCCGAAGGGGGTGACGACATAGTAAGCGAAAGCCACGCCCACGGCGAACATAACGGTCCCGCCGATGACGAACGGCAGAATCATCCTTTTTTCGTTTTCGTACAGTCCCGGGGCGATAAAGAGCCATATCTGCCAGAGAATGACCGGCAGCGAGGCGACGATGGCGGCGAAAAATGCGACTTTCAGGGCGACGAAGAACGCTCCGCCCACCTGGTTGGTCGTAACCATTCCGTTGGCGGCGTGGACGGATTTTTTCCCGACTTCGATCAGCGCATCGTTGAGCGGGTGGATCATCCATTCGAGCAGCGGTTCGTGAAAATAGAACATTACGAAAAACATACCGATCAGCGTCAGCACCGATATGCCGAGGCGCTTCCGAAGTTCTACGAGATGGGGACGCAGTTCGTCAAACATGGATCAATCCTCTTTTTCGCCGGCGTTCGCGTCATCGGACTGCGGTGCCGGTCTCTTTTTTTTGCTGAAAGTGACGACTTCGGGCCTGGCGTCGCGTTTGGGCGCGGGCGCCGCTTCACGGCTCGTCTGCGATACGGCGGCTTCACCGCTGTCTCCGTCGAGGTCGATGACGGTGTCGAACTCTTCGGAAAGGGGGTCGAGGCTGCTCATCTGCGCGAGTTTCTGTTTGCCGTCGAGCAGCTCGCTTTTGTAGCTGTTGACCTCTTTTTTGATGTCGTCCATATGCAGCTCTTCTTCGATGGACTCTTTGGCCGATGCGATGGTACGTTTGGCGCTTCGGAAAAAGCGTGCGATATCGATCATGGTCTGCGGCAGTTTATCGGGTCCGAGGAACAAGATGGCGATGACGGCGATGACCATTATTTCTGTAAAGCCCATTCCAAACATGAGTGACGTCCGTTCATAAGTTGATTTGCCGCGAATGCGGTAGTATTGTGACGCGATTATAGCAGGCGAAAGGTTAGAAGTGCCCTAAAAACGGGAAGAGCGTTCAGCCTTCGAGATAGAGAGCGATCTCGTCACTGAGCAGGTAGTCGGTATTGTAAAAACGCCGGCCGTCTTCTTCGAGCCTGCCTTCGTCGCGCAGCCAGAGGGCCCGCTGAAATTCGTCGGCACAGAGCAGCGATTTGTCGATTCCGACACAAGAACGCAGCCCCAAAAAGAGTTTTTCTGTCTTGACGGCCCTGTCTGAGAGCGGTTCTTCGGTTCGAAAGAGCGGGTCGGCGATATAGGCCCCGATATTGCGATGCGGATAGTACCGTACCGTATCGATACAGCCGACGGCCCCCGCCCCCAGCCCGATGTAGGGGCGGTATCGCCAGTATCCGAGATTGTGCCGGGAGCGGTATCGGCCGAAATTGGAGATTTCGTACTGTTCGAACCCGCGGCCCCGGATTTCATCGAAAAGCCATGACGTCAGTACGAGCTTTTCACGGGCCATCTCGGGGGTCGCCGAGAAGGGGGTGCCCTCCTCGATGGTCAGGGCGTAGGCGCTGAGGTGGTCGACAGGCAGGGAAAATGCCGTGTCGATGTCATGCTGCAGCAGAGTTTTCGTATCGTTGCGAACCCCGTAGATCAGGTCCAGAGAAAGATGCTCGAACCCGGCTTTTTCGGCATGCACGACCGCGGCGACCGCCTGTTCGGGGCTGTGGGCGCGTCCGAGCTGTTTGAGCTTTAACGCATCGAAACTCTGTACGCCGAAGCTGATACGGTTGACGCCGAGGCTGCGCATGCCCCGCAGCCAATGCGGCGCGGCACTGTTGGGATTGGCTTCGGAGGTAATCTCGGCATCGGGGTGCAGCAGCGGTTTGAGCCGTTCAAACAGCGGGGCGTAGAGTTCAGGGGCGACTGTCGAGGGAGTGCCGCCGCCGATAAAAAGGGTTTCGATACGCCCGGCAGCGATACCGTGACACGCGATTTCATGATCGAGCTGCCGGCAGAGGGCCCGCATATAGGTTTCA
The DNA here is from genome assembly GCA_027083665.1 of Helicobacteraceae bacterium. Taxonomy (GTDB): domain Bacteria; phylum Campylobacterota; class Campylobacteria; order Campylobacterales; family Sulfurimonadaceae; genus Thiomicrolovo. The sequence goes on along the minus strand of JALWNV010000330.1, from coordinate 128 downwards.
CGCAGCGAAAAACGGTCGACATACGAGTTGAAACTGCAGTAATGGCATTTGCTGTCGCAAAAAGGGATATGGATATATAGAAGCATAAAAGCAGTGTAGTCGTTTTTGTATTAGGGACGGTTGAGGAC
>JALWNV010000329.1 GCA_027083665.1 Helicobacteraceae bacterium | reverse complement strand
AAAACCGAGCCGACTTTCCGCGAACTGCTTGCGGCGCTGGAGCCGTACAAGTTTAAAAAAGAGGTGCCGGCACTCGATCCCGCGCTCAAAAAAAGAATGAAACAGTTTATCAAGGAGGCGCACCGTGGGTGAATGGACACTGCAATACCCCTGGGCGCCGGGCATCATCGCGCTCTATCTTGTCTGCGAAACCTTCTGCCGCGCCAAGGCGCAGAGCCTGATCTTTCCGGACACGCAGCTGCTCGCACGGCTCGCGCGTTCGTCGAACCGGCTCAAACGCCTCCTGACTTTTCTGATCGTTGTGCTGCTCTCCGTCGCACTGGCGTCGCCGGTTAAACAGAACGAAGTGATCGTGCAAAACGACAAAGGCTACGAGATCTCGCTGATCCTCGACGCCAGCGGTTCGATGCGGGAGATGAACAAATTCGGCATCGTCAAGAATATCGTGCTCGATTTCATCGACAAGCGAAAACACGACAAACTGGGTCTGACGATCTTCGCCGACTTCGCCTACGTCGCGATGCCGCTGACGTACGACAAGAAGAGCCTCAAACAGCTGTTGGAAAAGATCGATGTCGGTATCGCCGGTACACAGCGTACGGCCCTGTACGAGGCGCTGTTCATGAGCAGCAAACTTTTCAAAGATTCCAAATCCAAAGAGAAGATCGCGATTCTGCTCACCGACGGGGTGGACAATACTTCCAAAATTCCGCTCGACGTCGCGATCAAAAGCTGCGTCAAGCACGGCATCAAGGTCTACGTTATCGGCGTGGGCGGCCGCGGCGACTACAATCCCGCCGTACTGTCGAAAATCGCCAAAGGCACGGGAGGCATGTTCTTCGAGGCCGATACCGTCGACAAACTCAAAAAGATATACGACGAGATCAACTCGCTGGAAAAGAGCGAAATCAAAGCGAACAAGTATGTCAAGAAGCACTACTATTTCCAGTATCCGCTCGCGCTCGCATTGCTGCTGCTGGGCGGGTTTGCACTGATACGAAGGAGAGGCCATGCACTTTGAACAGCCCCATCTGCTCTTTTTGCTGATCGTGCTCGTGCCGCTGGCGCTCGTACTGTTCATGACGGATAAAAAGCGTGTACGCATTTTCGCGCCGGAGGTGCTGGCGCTGCTGCTGCGCAAGTCGCACACCGTGCCGCAGTGGGTACGTAACGCCCTGCTGCTCTCGGCCATGGCACTGTTCATCGTCGCACTGGCCCGCCCGGTCATCGACCACGGCGAGATCAAGGTCAAAAGCAGCACCATCGATATCATCGCGGGATTCGATATCTCGCGTTCGATGTTCGCCGACGACATCTATCCCAGCCGGCTTGAACTCGCCAAGCGCAAATTCGACAGTTTCCTGGGCGACGTCAGGGAAACCCGCGTCGGCGTCATCGGTTTCAGTTCGCGTGCGTTCATGATTTCGCCGCTGACGGAGGATTTCAGCACCCTGCGCTATCTGGTGAGGAACATGAACACCGATATGGTCAGCCTCAAGGGCACCGATATCATGCAGGCGCTCGAACAGACCGACCGGCTGCTGGGGAACAGCGACAAGAAGGCTCTGCTGCTCTTTACCGACGGGGGCGACGACCGTGATTTCAGCGACGAGATCGCCTATGCGAAACAGCATCATATCGTCGTCTTCGTCTACAACATCGGGACCGAAAAAGGCGGTGTCATCCCCACGTCTCACGGCGCGATGACAGACAAAAAAGGCGATATCGTCGTGGTCAAGCGCAACGACGCCATCAAGCAGCTCGCGCTGCAAAGCGGGGGCGCCTTCATGGTCTACAGCCTCAAACACAACGACATCAAGGCGTTGGCGGACGCGATCAAGGCCCGGTTTACCGTCCGCAACGAAAGCGACAGGACCATCCGCGACGTCAAACAGCTCTTCGTCTGGCCGTTGGGAACGGGCATCGCGGTGCTGTTTATGGCGCTGTACTCGCTGCCGCGAAGGAGAAAAGATGTTTAGTTTTTTGACAATGGACAATGGACGATGGACAATAGCCGGTGCCATGCTCGCGCTGCTGCTGGTTTCGGGGAATGCGGAGGCGGGTATGCTGGATTTCAGGACTCTCTCCGATGCCAAAACGGCGTATGAAAAGGGTGACTACGCCCGGGCGTCACAGCTCTACGGCGAGGTCCGTTCGAAAAA
>JALWNV010000328.1 GCA_027083665.1 Helicobacteraceae bacterium | reverse complement strand
CCCCGAGGTACTTCCGTGTGATCTTGTACGCCGATATTCGGCTCAGCACCCTGCCGCGTACGTTGAGCCACAAATCGTCCCTGTCGTACGGCACCGCCCGAAGATAGTCGTCGATCGCCGCGCGGGAAAGCGGCGCAATCGGGACCAGGCGTTCTTTTTCCCCCTTGCCGTGGCGTACGCGTAGCCACTCGCCTTCAAAATCGCTCCGGCGTACCGCCAGCGCTTCGCTGATACGCACTCCCGTCGCATACAGAAACAGGATCAGCGCACGGTCGCGCAGATCGGTCCATTTTTCCTTTCCGATCCTCTCCACCCCTTCGACGACAGCTTCGTAAGTGAGAAATTTCGGTAGATTCTTCGGAATTTTCGACAAGGAGAATTTTGTCTTCTCCTCCCGAAAACGGTGCGAATGGCAAAAAGCGAAAAACGCGTTCAAAGCGGAGAGTTTGCGATTGAGCGTCCGTTTGTTGGCGATACCGCCGAGCAACTTCAGCGCATCGGCGCTCTCGAGCGAGATCAGCGGGCGCCCCGCGTCGGCCTCGAGGGTTTCAAGATCATGGCGCTAGGCCTCCACCGTTCTCGGGCTCAGTGCTTTGGTGACGGTAATGTATTCGATAAACGCTTCGAGCGGTCCGGACATCACTCGACGGTGATAATCTTGTCACGCACGTAAAAAGCGTGTTTGGAGGTAAAACTCACGCCCTCGTCGAGCGCGACTTTGTAGACTTCCGTCCGGGTCATCGCCTTATCCATGACGATCAGGTAGCCCTCTTTTTCCAGCAGGTAAAGTTTTTTCTTCCCGATAATCATCCCCAGAAAATGGGCAAACGGAAACTTCCGTTTCGCGATCGGCTGCAATGCCTGATCAAGATGAATCACCTCACCCTCTTTCGTCGCGATCCAAATACCTTCGCGGTTGAACGTCACCTCTCTGAGGTCGTAATGCTGACGGCGTTCCTTGTCGCTGAGACTGTAAAGCCGGTGCTGGGTCGCGGCGACCATGGTATCGCCGATGACGCTGAAATAGAAGATATTGTCAAAATAGGTCTCCGAGCTGACAATAGTCGAGCGAAGCACCTCCTTGCTGTCCGTATCGACCACGATAAACTTTCCGTCGAGTGTCGGAAAAATGACGAGATTGCCCAGAAAATAGGGGTTGACGATACGGGTATCGACCGCCGTCACCGGGCTCCCAGGCACTTTCATATAGCTTTTTTTCGTCGAAAGACGGTAGATCCCCATATCGTTGTTGGCGAACAGCACCGCCAGCAAATCGTCTTGCACCGCGGCCGCCGCGACAGTCTTTTTGAGTGCGACGGTCATCACGGTCGCATTGGCCTCGTCACGTCTGCGCAACGTCACGTTGCCGTCGATCCCCGTATAGAGAATCCAGCCGTCACTTTGACCGAGATAGCGGCGGTCCGGAGGAATCTTCAGACCCGTAACGCCGTCGGCATCGACCAGCCATCCTTTTTGCGCCACGGCACCTTCGGCACCTTTCGAAGCCAGATGCACGCCGGCCCGCTTGCACGGGGGCCATTTGGGGATCTCGTCTTTTTTCGGGGTTTCGCCCACGATCGACTCGGCGGAAAAACGGGGGGCTTTGCATACCGGCCACTCGTTGACGGTTTTTTCCGGTTTATAATACTCTTTGGTACTGCATCCCGTTATGAATACGATCAAACTCGCAGCGGCGAGAAAGAAAAAAGAGGAAAACGGTCGGATCATTGCACACCGTAATGCATCAGCGCCGCCGCCAGCGGGTAGACCGGTGATTCGGAAGCGACCGTCTTCAGACGCTGACGGGCCTGCTCAACCTTGCCTCCGCGCAGCAGCAACACCGCTTCGTCGACCAACGCCAGATCTTTGTAAACAGCTTCCTGGCGGTACGCGTAGTCGTCGAGCGCCTTTTCGTCCTTCTTCATGCCGGCCGCTTCGTAGGTGCTGATGTCCGCCACTTCCGGAGCCGGCGAAGACGAAAGCGTTTCAAGCGTTCCGGTGTCGCCGTTGCGGATCGCGACGCTCATCCGCCACGCATCGTAAAGCAGCGGGGCCTCCGCCTTGAGCGTTTGCCGGGCCTGCGTATCGTCCGGACGGTTCTGCAGCGTCATGAACGCGGCATTGGCGGCATCTCTTTTCGATGCGATATACGCATCATACGAG
>JALWNV010000327.1 GCA_027083665.1 Helicobacteraceae bacterium | reverse complement strand
ATCTTATCACGGTGTGCTTGAAAGCGGATTGATACGTATCAAGGAAACCACAGCACAAAGTGCCTACAATCGGATTTTAAAATATTTGCGAAAGACACTCACCATGCAAAACGAACTCGAAAAAGAATTTTTGACACGGATACAGAAAAGCTTCCCCATCACTCGGCGCCCGTTCGCGCAGCTCGCCGAAGAACTCGGCAGCAGCGAAGAGGAGCTGATCGACATGTACCGCCGCCTGCGCGAAGGGAAGATCGTCCGGCAGACCTCGGCCATCTTCGATACGAAGTCTTTGGGCTACCGCTCGTCGCTTGTCGCGTTCAAAGTCGGCGATATCGAAGCGGCGGCGAAGATCGTCAACGCCCATCCGGGGGTGAGCCACAACTACGAGCGCAACCATGAATACAACCTCTGGTTCACCATCGCCGTCGCCCCCGATACGAAGCTGGGACTCGAAGAGACCGTCGCACTGCTCGCCGAGCGCAGCGGGGCGGAGGACTATCTGATCCTGCCGACGAAAAAGATGTTCAAGATTTCGGTGCAGCTGGATATGAAAGGCGACCGGGCGAAAAAGACGAAGGTGCATCGCCGCGAAAAAATCCCGATGGAGCTGACGCCGATGCATTACGAGATGATTAAGGGACTGCAGCAAAATATCGAAGCCGTCGCGGAGCCGTTTGCCGAATTGACCCGTGCACTGGGGATCGACCACGAGACCCTGGCCGCAGAGGCGAAGCGGATGCAGGATGCGGGCTATATGCGCCGTTTCGCTTCCATTCTCTACCACCGCAAGGCGGGTTTTTCCGCCAACGCGATGGTCGTGTGGAACGTTCCCGAAGCGGAGGCCGAAGCGATGGGAGAGACGGTGGCTGCCTACAATGCCGTCAGCCACTGCTATCTGCGGCCGGTGTTTGCGAACTGGCCCTATCCGCTCTTTTCGATGGTGCACGGCAAGTCCAGAGAAGAAGTCGAGGCGATCGTCGGAGAGATGGCACGCGAGATCGGGATCGACGATTACCGCTACCTCTATTCCACCCGTGAATTCAAGAAGGTCCGCATTCAGTACTTCTCGCCGAAATTCGAGGCGTGGGAACGCGAGGCTCTGGCATCATGAAAAAAGCCCCGGCAGATTTTCGCACCTATGTCAAGGCGGTCGGTACGGGCCCCAAAAGCAATTACGACCTCGACTTTGAGTCCAGTGTCGACATGATGCGGCAGATCCTCGATCAAAGACCCCATCCCGAGCAGATCGCGGCGTTTTTGACGGGGTGGCGGCTCAAGCCCGAGACCGAGACCGAGTTTCGCGGTGCGCTCGCGGCCTGCGACGCTGCTTCGAACAGCGATGTCTTTCTGCCCGGGTCGCTTGAACTGGGCTATCCTTTTGACGGCAAGGCGAAGAATCCCTACCTGCTGCCGCTGATCGCCGAGGCGCTCGAGGGCAGCGGTCTGGATCTGGTCGTCACCGGCGACGATCCCGTTCCCGCCAGCGGCGGTGTGACGCTCAAGCAGCTGTTTTCCGCGCTCGGGGTCAAAACGCCTCTGCACTATTTCGACCGCAAGCAACACTGCCCGCCGATGCATGAACTCAGCGGCATCCGGCAGCGAATCGGGCTGCGGACGGGACTCAACACGATCGAGAAACTGCCCCGTTTCGCCCGAAGCGACTACGCCATCACCGGGGTGTTTCACCGTCCCTACGTACACAAATATGTCGGAATCTTCGGTGACCGCTACAAACGTTTCGCGCTGATTCAGGGCAACGAGGGGACGCCGGAGCTTTTCGGAAAAGGGCGGCTGTGGATCGCCGAGGCGGGCGGGATCACGGAGTATATCATCGACCCGGAGGTGTTCGGTATCCGTTACGAAAAATCCATTGAACCGATCCCGCTCGAGGCATCGCTGGAGATGACGAAAAATCCGGATAAGGGAATGCGGGCACTGGCACGGCTCAACGCCGCGGTCTATCTCTTTGTCGCCGGACGGTATGAAAGTATCGAAGCGGCGTACGAGAAAGTTTAGATGCAAGTTTTCTGCTGTCAGCTTTGGCACGACTAACGACAGACCAAAAAAACCTTAACACGTGAATCGAATCCTAACACTTCTGACAAAAAACTTGCGACTTGCGACTAAAGAATCAAAGTTTCTTTCCCGAAACCAGTACCGGTC
>JALWNV010000326.1 GCA_027083665.1 Helicobacteraceae bacterium | reverse complement strand
GTGGCTTTTCGCTTCTATTTCCCCTATTTTACTGTATCTCCCCCTCTTCGCTTATTTTTCTATTTCTATATTTGGGAAACACATCTGAACATTGACGTGGAACTTCATATGCTATAATAGCCCGATGAACTCGAAACAACACATTCAAGCCATCTCTCTGACACTGTTGCTGTTTATCGCCGGCTGCGGAAAGGACGGAAATAAAAACAGGGGGACGGAAGACCATATTCTGCGCCCCCAAGTAGACACGATGCGGGACGCGCAGTCTCTGACGAACACACTCAACCGGCAAACGGCCGAACGGGACAGGCAGGCAGCGGAGCTGACCGGGCATCCTTGACTCCGGACATCCGCTTATCCGTCACAATCGCCGCTGCCGCAAAAGCGCGGAGATATCGCGTCGAATATATCGCCCGACAGTCTGAAAGGGATCGGTTCCCGACACTGCCTAACCTGTCTGTAATCTCCTTTTGATATAATCTACCACTTTTCGACAAGAATGCAAACGAGAGACCTATTATGATCAATCTTAAAGACCCGAAATTTTATATCAACCGCGAACTTTCCTGGCTGCAGTTCAACACCCGTGTCCTCAAACAGGCGCAGGACACCTCCCAACCGCTGCTTGAGCGTCTGAAATTCCTCGCGATCTACGGCACCAATCTCGACGAATTCTACATGATCCGTGTCGCGGGCCTCAAAAAGCTCTTTACCGCCGGCGTCATCGTATCGGGTGCCGACCGGCTCACTCCGCTGCAGCAGCTGCGCGAAATCCGCAAATACCTGCACCAAGAACTTCAAGTCGTCGAGCATACCTACAACGAGATCATGAAAGGGCTGCAAAAAGAGGGGATCCGGCTGATACGCTACCAACAGGCGACCAACCGGGAAAAGGGCGAGCTAAACCGCTTCTTTTTCGAACAGATCTACCCGGTGATCGTCCCCATCGCCGTCGATGCGACCCACCCGTTTCCCCATCTGAACAACCTCAGTTTCGGCCTGATCCTCAAACTCCAAGACGATGACGACGCTTCCATCCAGCGTTACGGACTCGTGCGTATTCCCCGCGTATTGCCGCGCTTCATCCAGCTGGGCACCGGCACCTACGTTCCCATCGGCAGTGTCGTCGCCCAGCACATCAACGATCTTTTCCCCGGTTACAGTCTGCTGCAGTACACGCCGTTTCGCGTCACCCGAAACGCCGATATCACAATCGAAGAAGAAGAGGCGGACGATTTTATGGAGATGCTCGAAGAGGGGCTCAAACTGCGCAAAAAAGGTGAACTCGTCCGGCTTGAAATCGGTATCGACGCCGATGACGAACTGGTCGATTTCGTCAATCGGCACACCAATGTCTACAAAGACGACATCTACCGCTTCAGCATTCCGCTTAATCTCGGCAGCCTCTGGCAGATCGTCGGCAACAAGGACTTCGCACACCTGCTCGCTCCGCCGTTCAAACCGCGTAACCTGCCGCCGTTCGACGGGGATGACAGTATCTACAGCATTCTGGACAAACAAGATGTTATGCTCTTCCACCCCTACGACAGTTTCGAACCGATTGTCAAGTTCATCCAGACCGCGGCAAAAGACCCCGACGTCGTCTCGATCCGCATGACACTCTACCGCAGCGGAACGAACTCCCCCATCGTCAACGCCCTGATGCAGGCAGCCGAGTCGGGCAAGCAGGTAATGGCCATGGTCGAACTCAAAGCCCGTTTCGACGAAGAAAACAACCTCATCTGGGCCAAAGCGCTTGAAAACGCCGGGGCCCACGTCATCTACGGCATTCCCGGTTTTAAAGTCCATGCGAAAGCCGCGCTGGTCACCCGGAAAGTCGGTGACAGACTCGTGCAGTACGCGCACCTTGGGACGGGCAACTACAACCCGAGTACGGCAAAAATCTACACTGATGCCAGTTTCATGACCTCCAACATTGAGATCACCAGCGACCTCACCCGTTTTTTCCATTTTCTCACCGGCTTCAGCAAGAAAGGAAAACTGCACAAGCTCTATATGTCTCCGACCCAGATCAAGCCCAAAATCCTCTCCATGATCCAAAACGAGGCCAAAAAAGGCAAAGAGGGGCATATCATCGCAAAAGTCAATTCCCTCGTCGACGAAGATGTGATACGCGCCCTCTACAAAGCGTCGCAGGCAGGCACGAAA
>JALWNV010000325.1:4217-9540 GCA_027083665.1 Helicobacteraceae bacterium | reverse complement strand
AACCTCAACCTGCAGAACATCAAGATCGAAGATTTTATCAAAATGGTCGGCAAGGTCACGGGAGAAAATATTCTGATCACCCAGCCGATTCCGGGCACGATCAATTTCGTCTCCTCCTCTCCGATCTATAAAGACGAGCTGATGGACATCCTGCTGGCGGTACTGGGAAAAAAAGGTTTCACCATCGTCAAAGACGGCAGTTTTCTCAAAATCGAACGGGCCAACACGGCAGTCAAGCGTAACCTGCCCATCGGCCGCAGCCATCAGGGGCTGATGGAGACCCGTTTCATCGAGCTTAAAAACGAAAACGTGGATATCATCGCCGCCAAAGTCCGCCAGTTCCTCTCCGAGGGCGGCAAGCTTCTGACGATCAAAGAGAGCAATACGATGATCGTCAGCGATTATCCGAAAAATATCGACGTGATCGAAAAGATCGTCGACAAGATTGAAAAACAGCGTGCGACGAGCAACAGCGTCGAATTCGTGCAGCTGAAAAACGCCAAAGCCAGCCGGCTGGCGGCGCAGGTGACGAAGATCGCGCAGAGCATCATCAATCAGAAGATCATGAACAACAAGATTCAGATTCTCAGCGACGATGCGACGAACTCCATCATTATCCTCGGTTCCGAAGCCAATATCAAGAAGCTCGTCCCGATCGTCAAGCGTCTCGATGCCAAAGACGAAGGCAGCAGTCAGAAACTGGCGATTATTCCGCTGGAAAACAGCGAGGCGAAAAATGTCGTCAAGTCGCTCCAGCAGGTCCTGGACAAAAAGAAGTATGCCAAGCCGACCGACAAGCCGATCGTCAGTGTCTACGACGAGCTCAACGCCCTCGTCGTGTCGGGGCTGGAGTCCGATATCAACGATATCCGCGATATGATCAAGATCCTCGATGTCGAGAAACCGCAGGTATTCGTCAAGGCGCGTATCATCGAAATCAATCAGAACAAGGCCGACTCCATCGGGATCAAGTACGGACTTGCCGGCGGCGCGGTGACGGATGCAGGACTGTTCACGTTCGCGGCCAATCTCGGCGGTTCCGCCGTGGCGTTCGACGGCGGCGGTCTGCTCAACCTCAGCAGCTCCAGTTTCGATGCGGGTGTCGCGTTCGGTGCGACGGTGGATTTCCTCGCCAGCAACGGTGCGGCGAATACCCTCTCCGAACCGACGCTGCTGTGTGTCAACAACCAGGAATCTTCCATCTACGTCGGCCGGACCGAACCGGTGGTCACCTCCTCGCAGCAGGGTTCGGACAGCACCTCGCTGGCACGGAACACCTATACCCGGCAGGATATCGGTCTGACGCTCAAGATCAAGCCGCGGCTGTCGCAAGGCGACAAGGTGACGCTGATCAGTACCGCCAAGCTCGAGGATATCCTCAACAGTTCCATTCCGGGGCTGCCGAGCACGACCAAGCGCGAAGTGATCACGACGGCGATCGTCAACAACGGTGAAAGCGTTATTATCGGAGGGCTGATCTATGACAAGAACCGGGATGAAGCACAGGGGATTCCGTACCTTCGGGACATTCCGTTTCTCGGCGGCCTGTTCGACTGGAAGCATACGGTACACGAAGAGATCAACCTGGTCATCATCCTGACGCCGTTCATCGTCCGCCACAATGAAGATATGCCGAAAGTCCGCAAAGTCCTGCAGCAGCTCGACGAAGTTCAAAGCAAGTATAAGACCCTGATCGAGAGAAAACTCGAGGAACACAGAGAAAAGCTCGAAAAAGAAGGGAAACTACCCGGGGGCCCGAAAACACAGCAGGCCAACCCCGCCGATATCCTGACACCGAAGGGAAGGTGATGCTGAACATTCCCGAAATCGAAGGCGTCGATCTGCGGCCGGCGCCGCTGGACACGGTCGATCTCAATATCAGCATCCGCAACTATGTGCTTTTCAGCGAAGTGGAGGGAGCAACGCATATCATCCTTTCGCGGCGCCATCTCGGGGAAGCGTTCGATTTTCTTTCCAAATACGAACTCGACTATCCGATACGGTTAGCCGACGACGACAGTTTCGACCGGCTTTACAACCGTTTCCTCGAAATCCGGACCGACAAGGAGCTCAGCGGTATCGAGCAGGAACAAGACGAGATCGAAGACGAGGAGATGTCGCTTTCGGAGTTCCTTCACACCTCTTCGGACCTGCTGACGAGTGAGGAGTCCGCACCGGTCATCAAGTTCGTCAACGCCTTGTTCTACCAGGCGATCAAGCAGCGGGCGTCGGATATCCATATCGAGGTCCACGAATTCAAAAGCGAAGTGCGTTTCCGTATCGACGGGGCGCTGAACAAACATGCCGATTTCGACAACAAAATCGCCAATCTCATCATCAGCCGGATCAAGGTTATTTCCAATCTCGATATCTCCGAGAAGCGGATTCCGCAAGACGGCCGTACGCAGGTGAAAATCGCCGGTAAGACGCTCGACGTGCGGGTATCGATCCTGCCGACGTACTACGGCGAACGGGTCGTTATGCGGATGCTGATGCAGTCAGAAGACATTCCGCATCTGCCTGACCTGGGTTTCAACAAGGCGCTGACCGATCAGCTTGACGAGATCGTCAAGCACTCGCACGGCATTATCCTCGTCACGGGTCCGACCGGTTCGGGGAAATCGACGACGCTGCACGCTTTTTTGCAGCAGGTGGCGACACCGGACAAGAATATTATCACGGTTGAGGATCCGGTGGAATACAAGGCTGACAACATCAACCAGATTCAGACCAACGCCAAGGCGGGGCTGACGTTCGCGTCGGGGCTTCGTTCGATTCTGCGGCAGGACCCCGATGTTGTCATGGTCGGGGAGATCCGCGACGGGGAGACGGCGGAGATCGCCATTCAGGCGGCATTGACCGGTCACCTCGTTTTCTCGACCCTGCACACGAACAACGCCACGGCGTCGATCACCCGCCTGATCGACATGGGAGTGGAACAGTTTCTGATCGGTTCGTCGTTGCTGGGGGTTCTGGCGCAGCGTCTGGTACGCAAACTCTGCAACGAATGCAAGGTCGAGGACAAGATCACCGAAGAGTACGCCGAAGAGTTCGGTCTGCCGAAAGGGGCGGTGATCTATACCGAAAAAGGCTGCAAGGCCTGTAACTATACGGGGTACTCCGGACGCCAGGCGATCGGGGAGTTTTTCGAGATGGACGATGAATTCCGGGGAGTGCTCAAAGACCGTGTCAGTGACCATGTTCTGCGCGACCTCGCCGTCAAACACGGCATGGTGACCCTCTCGGACCAGCTCAAGGAGATGCTGCTGGAGGGGACGACATCGATGCACGAGATCATCCGCGTGGGCGTCAAGGACGCCTGATGCGAACCGGCTTCACGCTCGTCGAGGTCGTGGCGGCGGCCGCTATCGCGGCGATCGCCGGGATCGCACTGCTGAAGATGAATTCACAAAGCATGTTTCTTTTTTCCCGCCTCGTAGAGACTTCCGAGGTCAGCGAGATCCTCTCGGTCGTCGGAAACCATGCCGACAAACGCTTCAACCATACGACCAAGACGCTTTACGACATCATGGACGGCAGGTATGATATCCAAAACGACGAACTCAGAAAGTACCTTCAAAACCGTAAATACGACTATAGCGAACAGGTTGTCGATACGATCAGTTTCGGGGCCGAAGCGGCGGAAGGATCCGGTGAAGAAACGGAAGAGTCTTTCACGGACAAGGAGATTCAAGATGCCGCGAGCGCGCCGATCATCCAGTTCGAGCTGGTTCAGGTGAGCATCAAAAGCGAAAAGCTTCACGGTGCGGTACTCGTGACGAGGCCGCTGCAATGAAACGATCGGCGTTTACCCTGATGGAGCTGCTGGTATCGGTCATACTGATCGCGTTGATAACGCTTTTCATGTACGGGGCGATTGCCGCCAGCAAACAGACAGGCCGGACACTTGACCGGCATGCGAATACGGAACAAAACCGTACCCTGCTGTATACGCTGCTGTATCGCGATTTGATTGAAGCGCTTTCCGTGCAGCCGCTGCCGACACAAAACCGCCGTTTTACCGTCGTGCAGCTGCAGACACGCAATACGCTTTACGATATCGCGGCGCCCTATGTAACATGGTACGTCAATGCCCGTACTCAGGAATTGATACGGTTGGAGTCGGCCCGTAAAATTGGTTTGCCGGTGCCGTACGAACAGAAAATGCTGATCCACGCGGATCGTTTTGCGGCAGGTGTCAGCGATTTCAATCTCTATACGGCGACGGGCACGGAGGACAATACATCGCAGCGTGCCGTATCTTCCGCGGCATCGTCGTCTGAGAGCCTCAGCAGCGAGGAGGACCGTGACAGGCGCCGGGAGCGGCGGCAGGCGGAGGCGGGACGGATGCCCGGGCATATGTTTTTGTACCTCAATACCGAAAAAATGCCCCGGATACTGCTTGAACTCGCGCTTTGAGGCCGCTGAAGAAACTCCCCGAATGCCCGAACGGGATTTCCGGCGGCCCATTAATACACGATTGTTAATTTTATGCTATAATTGCGCTGTATTTAGTTGATTGGCCAGTCAGCTATAGATTTTCACAAAAGGACATTTATGGCAAGTAAAAAAGAATTCATCAGCGTTGTTGCTGCTTCAGTATTGGCGGCATCGTTCACGATGACAGGATGCGGAAGCTCATCGTCTTCATCGGACGACAATACCACCTCGAGCTCCAGCTCGAGCGAAATGAGCAGCTCAAGCTCGATCACTTCGTCGAGCTCTTCTTCCTCGAGCTCGAGCGCACCGGGCGCGATGGTGATCAAAGTATCGGACGCCTACGTACTCGAAGCGAACGTCACGGTCGGAGGCGCTGCGACGATCGAAGTCGGCAACGGAACGTATGAACATGCGAACGAGCGTGCCGGTATGATCCTTTCCAAAGGCGGTGTCAACGATATGAACGGCAACGGCATGCCGGATGCGGGCGAGCCGCTCGCTCCGGATATGAAAGCCGGTTCCGGATGGCATAACGTCAACCCGTTCACGACACGCCTCGAGAACAACGATTCGAACCTCAGCGGCCTGTATCCGACTGCATCGACGTACATGACGGCAAGCGGTCTGCAGTACGACTTCGACGTTGTCAAAGTCGGCCAGGGCGACGGCAACACGACGGGTAACCTCGATATCGCGAAAGAAGCGGCGAAAGCGGCACTGGCGATTTCGGGCTACCCGGGCGACGGCAACGTACCGGCATCGTCTTCTTCGGCTCCGGCATCGTCTTCTTCGGCTGCGGCATCGTCTTCTTCGGTCAATTCACCGTTCCCGGCAGCGGCGCGTGCAGACGAGTGTTTTGATGTCTATCCCGGATACTGCGATT
>JALWNV010000325.1:1650-4207 GCA_027083665.1 Helicobacteraceae bacterium | reverse complement strand
CTCGGATTCGAACTCTTCGTCGTCAGAGTCGTCTTCGTCGAGCTCGAGCGTCAGCGGCGGTACGGCATACAGCGATATCGACAACTGTCTCGATACGGCTTGTGTCAACAGCGTGCTTGAAACATATCTCGCACAGCTCAACGGTGTCTATGAAGAGCCTGCATCGTCTTCGTCGGAAGCATCTTCCTCTTCGGATTCGAACTCTTCCTCTTCGGAAGCATCTTCTTCGAGCGTGGCAAGCCCGTTCCCGGCGGCAGAACGCTAAATCGGAATGCGGGCGGCGCCCCGCACTCCTCTCCCCATTTTTTCCCCATTATTTTTATATACAATGTCAGATATCCGTACGTGTACCCTTTGTTGTATATTTTGTAATATAATATGCGACACGGACACGTAAATACAAAGACTTAAGGAAACAACATTATGACTTCAATATGGTTCAAACGTATCAGTATCGCGGCAGCCCTCTCTTTGAGTCTCGGTGCATGCGGCGGAGGCGGCGGAGGCGGCGGCGATGCCGACAGCAGCCTCTCCAGCGAGGCGAGTAGTGCTGTGAGTTCCGCTCTCTCGTCGGCTTCGAGCAGTTCGTTGAACAGTTCGAGTGCCGTTTCGAGCACGGAGACGAATACGAGTTCTTCTTCTTCGGTTTCGTCTTCAGCTTCGTCGTTTTCGGCAGATATGAACATCTCGCGGGTGACAGTGTCGGATGCCTATATCCTTGAAGCAAACGTGACAATCGGAGGTGTGTTGGCGGATATCGTATTGGAAAACGGGGCGTACGAATGGCTGACGGGACAGACGGGAAGTATAGCCGTCGTCGGCGGGGCCAATGATCTTGCCGATCCGAAAAATGTCGCGACGGAGGACGATCCCAAAGCGTACCCGATGTATGCACCGGAAGGGTACCGCCATGTGAATCCGTTTACAACGATGCTGGTCAAAGGGATGCAGGATGTCGAGACACAATTCCCTGCAGCGGCGGCAAAAGCGGGTGAAAACGGGTTGCCGTTCAACTTTGATGTGGTAGCGGCGGGCGATGTCTCTCTCGGCGGTGATTTGGCGATAGCCAAAGAGACGGCGAAAGCGGCAGTCATTCTGGCGATGATCGACGCGGTCGATCCGTCATCGTCATCCTCGCAGGTCAGCTCTTCGTCCACAGGGCAATCCGGCTCATCGTCGAGCGCATCCGGAGGCGGGGGGAATCCTTTCCCTGCGGCAGCACGTGCGACCGATGTTTTCGACGAGATCGATGCTTGCGGCGACAACGCCTGTATTGATGCGGTTTTGTTGCGTGAGATGAGCCGGCTGCGCGGTATGTACGAACCTGAATGTGTGCTGCTTCCCGGAGAAGAGAAGTGTACTTATGTCTATGCCAGCAGTTCGGAAACGGCATCTTCTTCCTCGGCATCGCCGGTGTACAGCAGTAGCAGCGTATCGAGTGCCGCTTCAAGCCAGAGCGGCGGCGGGACGCCTCCGGGCGGCGGAAACCCTTTCCCGTAGGCTGAAAAGAGACGGGTGTGGGAAAATATCTCCGGATTCTGAGCGGTGCGGTATTGCTTGTCGCCGCCGTCGTCTATTGGCAGCGCGATTCGGACCGGCACGCGGGCGGGGAATCGGACGCGAGCAAAACGGTAGTGCCGAAAAAGCAGGGCGATACGGCAATTGTATATCTGCAGTCGGATCGGCAGCGGCCGCTGCGTCAACCGTCTCCGCCAGCGACAGCGATGCCGCCGGAACAACCTCCCGTGAACGAAACGGATGTCTCAGCCACAGACCGTAAAAAACGTTATCGTATTGTTTTGGAGGGAGTGAAAAAACTCGAAAACGGAAGCAGCCGTGAACCGGTCCACCTGCTCGAAGGGCGTATCGACGGGTCGCCGTTTGTGATGGAAATCCCCCGCAAAAGCCTGCAGAATCTTCAAGTCGCTCCTCAGTTGAGTATTGTCGAAATCGCCACGGGCAGAAGCTGGAAAACACCGGTTGTATTTACGGATCAGCTGCAAGACGACTCCAAAAAGCATATCGTCGAAATCGAAACGGAAGAGGTAGACAACTATACCTATCGCAATGAAAAAATTCTTCTCCCGGGGATGGAAGCCGATTAGCAGACTGTTTGTTTTCTCCGAGTACCATATCGAAAACAGTTCGAAAACATTGTAATCGGATAATCAATTTCAGGAGCGTATATGAAAACGGTATGGATGTACGGAGCGGGCGCCATGATCGCGGCGGTCGCAGCCGTGGCGGTGCTGATGCAAAGCGACGAGATCGATGGAAATCCGGCGGCTCTCGATATCAAGCCGGCGGCAAGCGAGCGGAGCCGTGCATCCGTACCGGTAACATACCGGACATCGGAAACGATTGAGAAGCATGGCCGCAAGATGGACACATCAAAGGTGCCTGAGACGAAAACGGTGCGCGAAGCCGAAAAACGTGATCCGCATATCCGTTATCAGGGGACGGATGACAGCGGCCGCTACGGTTTTCAGGTGATCGATGTGTCGACGGAGCCGCTGCACAGCAGCGAAACGGTCGGTTTTCTCGGAGAGAATGACGG
>JALWNV010000325.1:0-1640 GCA_027083665.1 Helicobacteraceae bacterium | reverse complement strand
AAGAAGTCCGCCAAAGTGATTTGCATCTTCGGATCGTAGACCGGAAAACGAAAGAAGAGAAATCTGTCCCGCTGCCGTTTGCGGCGGAGCTTGGCAAAAGCGGGTACGCACCGCAAATGAAAGTGTCGTTCGATGATGCGGAGAATTATGAAGTGGTGTCGGACCCGATGGTGGCATCGGTTTTTCCTTGAGACATATCATATTGAAAAGAGAGGATTGGAATGAAAAAAAAGACGGCGGCACTTTTGTCGATACTGGCAGTAACACTCTCCCGCGCGGCGGATGTGGATGTGAAACCCGTCCCGTATGTCAGGGATGAAAAGCGGATCCAAGCGTTTGACGATTATCTCAGAAACGTCAGGCACTTCCGGGCCAACAGCAGCAAAGAGCTTGAGAAAAACCTCAAAGATGACTGGATTCTGGCCAATCATTTCATCGAAACGGCGATGACGCCGATGGAAAAAGCGAAACTGGTCAATATGGTTAACCGCTATCTGGCGGATCGGGAGATAAAACGTCTGCAGCGCGAAAGCGGTATCAGCGACGAAGTGGCGAAGTCGTACTATCTCGACCATCTTCGGGAGTATCGTCTCAAACCGATAGTCGGACTGAAAATATTTCATTTCAAAACGCTCGATGCGGCAGACAAATTCTATCGGTTTGCCCGTGAACACGGTCAAGAAGAGGCGCTTGCCGAAGCGGAAAAAGAAGGTGTCAAGGCCGTTGATTATGTCCATCCGCTCAATATGATGCAGCCGGTTTACCGGCTTTCGCTGAAAAACCTCAAAGACAGGGACTACTTTACCCCGCCGCAGTTCGTCGGAAAAGGATATGTAGTTTTGTATGTCGACGAAATCACACCGAAAGAAGGTTATGTCCCGTATGAAAAAGCGAAAAAAGGGATCAAAAAAACGCTCTGGAAAAAAACCTACCTGCGCAAACGAATGGAAATCCTCTCCTCATACGAGGAGAAGAAACAATGAGAAAAGGGCTCTTCGCTGTTTTGACGATACTTTCGGCGATGTGGTTCGCCGGCTGCAGCGACAAGCCGGGCCATTACGAGTTCGCGGGCCTCGATGCCAATGTCACGCTTGACAGTTCGGAACAAAAAGCGCTGGCGGACCGTGTGCTGCGCTACTGGGATGCCCGCAGCCGTCACGATTTCGAGTCCGCTTATAAGATAGAGTTGCCCTATGACCGTTTCCTGAAGCCTTTCGAGATATACAAGGCCGAGGGCGGGAGCCTTTACAAGGGCTTCCATACGCAGGTGATGCGAATGCAGTTCGATCCTTCGGACCGCCGTATCGCGTGGGTGTTCCGTGAGTACCGCTATGACGACAAACGCCTTCCGATGCGCTCAAAATGGATCCGGGTCAACGGCACCTGGTATCATAAGTACAACTTCTCCGTTTTCCCGCAGAGCGGACCGCTGCACTAAGTCCCGCCGCGGCAGGCGTTGAGCCTGCCGCTTTTATTCCCGGTCCGCTCGGTACACTGCGGACGAATACCCCAAATATAGAAACCCAAATATAGAAATAGAAAAATAAGCGAAGAGGGGGAGATACAGTAAAATAGGGGAAATAGAAGCGAAAAGCCACACCTGTCACTTTCACCCAACGGGTGCGGCTTTCCCCCAAAGG
>JALWNV010000324.1 GCA_027083665.1 Helicobacteraceae bacterium | reverse complement strand
TTTTAGCAATGATTGTTCTCCCTATTATTTGCATTATTTCCATAATTATGTATATTTTAGGGTATTTTCCGAATTATTTTAAAAGTTCATATCCATACGTTTCAATTTTATTTATAGTTTATAAAATTTTATAAATTATATCTATTGTTCGCGAATTTAAATCTATAGTGCAATTTCACCGTTAAAAAACTATACCCTAAATTCTCTTACGCCGCTGTATCCTTTGCATGAAATACCTCATAAGGCGTTTTCCACCCTAATGATTTTCTGGGCCGATGGTTGAGCCGATCTTCTATATGCTTGATCTCTTTGTTTATCAGATGTTCAAAGCTGCTGCCCTTGGGAATGTATTGTCGGATCAGACCGTTGATATTTTCATTGAGTCTTCGTTCCCATGAGAACAGGGGTCAAATGATAACTATAACTCATCAACTCCGAAGCGTCATCAAACCCGACGACAGTATGCCGTACAAGATGACACACAACGGACAAACTTACTATCTCAGCTACGATCAGGTCGGAACACTCAGAGCCGTCAGCAAAGAAGATGGTACAATAAGTCAAAAGGATCGAATACGATATCTTCGGCAATGTGCTTTCAGACAGCAACGAAACGCTCAGAGTGCCGTTCGGGTTTGCCGGAGGGCTGTACGATCCCGATACGAAACTGACCAGATTCGGCTATCGTGATTACGATGCCGGGACGGGAAAGTGGACGGCCAAAGACCCATAGGCTTCGATGGCGGGGATACGAATCTTTACGGGTATGTGTTGCAGGATCCGGTGAATTTGGTGGATCCGGAGGGGTTGGCACCTCCATCCATTAGACCCGATTGGGTTAACATGTGTTCAAACGGAGAATTTGCATCAACTATGTCCCTATTGCAATTTTACATGGCTATTCGAAGTGACAGGTTCTGGGATTACAAACGAATCGCTTTACAATACGAAAATTTCGGGAACTACAATTTTGGGTATGTCGCCGCCGCAAAGGGGTTTTCATTGACCGGTGCACTCAGTGGGGCAGGCTTGTATCAGATTTACAGTGGCACGAGTCAGTGGAGTTGGTATTCTTCATATTTTGATGATCCAAATGATCAATAATGGATTACACAAGGATACAATGATTTTATTAGTGATTATTATAATTGCAATAACAAGTGTGCGCAATGAAATCTTCGAATTCATTTCTAAAAACTTTAATGTATTCAATCCCATTACTTGTAGTGTGCTTACTTGTTTTTTTTAAAGCGCCATATAATCTTGAATTACTATGGGTATTGCTGATTGCATTTTTGACCTTCTCCTTGATGGCATCCCGTCTTATAAAAAATGTGAAGTATGAAAAAAAATATGTTTACTTGTCAATAATTTCCATCTTGTTTATTCCTGTAGGGTGGGTATTGACACTTTTATTCTTTTTCATATTTATGTCGATAATCCCATTCATTTATATACCATTGGTTTTAAGTGCAATCCTTTATGCAATATTATGTGTTGTATTGCTTGAAGTATTAGGTAGGTTTATAAGGAAATATCGAAATTAGGGAGATGCTCAGGGCGGTCAGCAAAGAAGATCCCAAATTCCGAAATAGAAATATCAAGCAGAAAAAACCGGCCCATCCGGTCTGTTTTATGACAGGACAGATGCTGCCATTTAAAATAAACTGTCCCCCTTTGTCAAGACCAAATCCAAATTTCTTCTAATTTCATCTATCAAGCCACATCTTTCAGCCAAAGTTCCGATTTGAAATCTTCCGTATTGACAATACCGAAGTAGGCTTCATCCGGAGTTCGATAGCCAATGGCCGAATGCAGTCTGTGTGTTGTATGTTTGCATGTATTCACCGATTCCCTTTTTTGCCTCCTTGAGTGTTGTGTAGCTTTTGGGATAGACATCTTCATATTTGAGTGTCCGCCAGAACCGTTCGATAACGATATTGTCGATGTTTCTGCCTTTAGCGTCTGCCCTGAGCGATAGCGAGGAAATGCCCTTGGGGTGCATCGAGATAGAGATACCGTGTTGTACCAGGATGTCGATATGCTCTTTGGCCGTATACTGACTGCCCTGATCCGTATTGAAGATCTTCGGCTTCGGATGGTGTGCCAGAGCCTCTTTCAGTACCGATGTCGTCAAAGAGACATCCATTGTCGTACTCAGCTTCCAGGCAAGAATGCGCTTGGAGTACCAGTCGATAACGGCAGCGAGATAGGCATAGCCTTTTTCAAGCCGGATATAGGTGATATCGGTCGACCATACTTCATTGGGCTGTCCGACGCTCACCTGTCCGTCGCTGTTTTTGTACGCTTCCAGCAGATACGGGTATTTCAGATGTTCTTTGCTGGCGATGCTGGTCTTCGGTTTGGGATAGAGTGCCTTGATCCCCATGTGTTTCATGGCACTGATCACCCGTTTGCGTCCGACAGGACATCCCAGTCTGCCCAGTACCTTGCGTATCCTGCGGTGACCGTAGTAGGGATGCTTCGTATAGATACGGTCGATCATATCCAGTAAGCGGATATCCTCGTCACTGCTGAAAGGATCGGCATGACGATAATACCATGCCGTCTTGCTGATCTTCATCAGTTCCAGCCGTCGGTTCAGTGATGGGATTTTCTCTTCTGCTGCTGCCTGGACGTCACCCTCACTTGCCAATCTCTTTTTCGTCGACAAGTCCAAGCTGCACAGCTTTTACCCTCAAGGGGCACCTAGCCCGCCCGCCAATCCCTCTCAATCGTCAGGGTACCGACTTTCTTCGCCAGCTGGTTATGCTCACGCTCGAGTTTACTGATTTTCTCTTTGTACTCTTTGACCACTGCACTCTTGTCGAAGGCCAGCGAGGCATTCTCCAAAAACTGCTTCTTCCAGCTTTTCAAACTTGCCGGCAGTATCTCGTACCGGCTCACTACCTCGTTCAGTGTCTTCTCGCCCTCGAGCAGTTCCAGCACCACTTTGGTCTTGAACTCCGGTGTGTAGGTTTTTCGTTTCCTGCTCATTATTGCCCTCTCTTGCTTTTGCTCTATCTTACATAATCTCTGTTTTGGTTTTGGTCTTTTTTTGTGGGGACATTATATTGAGTATTATAAAAAACAGCTTTGCATTGTATCCGCATATAGAAAAAGCTGTACTATACGGTTCAAGAGCAACGGGTAATCACAGGAAAGGAAGTGATATAGATTTGGTTCTATTTGGAGATGATCTGAAAGATGATCTGTTTTATATATACGACAATCTTGATGAGCAACTTCCATACTTTAATAGATATCAGTAGTTACGATACGATAACGAATGAAAAACTGAAACAGCACATTGGCAAGGTTGGTAAGATTGTTTATAGTAGAGAAGACAAAAAGCAACTCCTCCTTGCTCAGTCCGTACATTTTTTAGCCTCACTATCCAATACCTCTAAAAGCTCTTTAAAGGCAAAATAGTACTTGTTTACAATGTCATCAAAAATACTCTCTACAATTTCTTCCAATGTCTTAAAAGCCTTTTGAAAATTTTCCAACCTGTATATCCATCTCTTCTCATCCATTTTTTGATCCTATGTGCAATATCAAGCAAGTACTCTTTGTAAAAATATGCTTCACTACTCAAATTTCTTGCTTCTACTAACACCTCTTAAAATCATCGTCAATGCGAATTATATCATCCTCGCCGGTATACTCCCCCACCTGCGCCTCGATCAGAATCACCGGGATCTTTCCCTGATTTTCCAACCGGTGCTTTTTCATGGGCGATCGAATCGATGATGTCTAAAATATTTTCCATTATTATCCCTGGTTAGGTCGGTTTGGTCGTTCTATAAAAAGTGAGTGTTTCGGATTGTTTTTACAGAAGAACCGTATTATAACCAAATTGACCTATGATTGCAACTTAATGGGTGCTTAACCAAAAGACGGCTATAATCGCGGTATATTACGAAACTTGAGAAAAAGAGGCAAAGGACGCGTATGGAACTGAAAACCGCTCGCAGCAACACCAATAAAAAACCGAAAAAAATCGAGCTCAAAAAGATCGAGGATATGGTCAAAAAGGAAGGTTCCGTCATCTTGTATTTCGATCGGGAAAACTCTCATAAAGATCTGCTGGAACTGCAAGAACATTTCGAAAATGAAGGCAAGAGCGTCTATTTGCGCGAAGTCCGCTACGGGCTCGCCGATAACGAATACATGTACGAAGTGCACATTCTCTAAGCCCGGCCGTCGATGAAAAAACTGTTTATCGAGACGCTCGGATGTGCCATGAACGTCCGCGACAGCGAGCATATGATCGCCGAACTGTCGCAAAAGGAGGCGTACGAACTGTCCGACAGCGCCGAAGAGGCGGACCTGATCATCATCAATACCTGTTCGGTGCGCGAGAAACCGGTCCATAAGCTCTTTTCCGAACTCGGCGCGTTCAATAAAAGGAAAAAGCCCGGGGCAAAGATCGGGGTGGCGGGATGTACCGCATCGCATTTGGGCGAAGAGATCATCAAAAAAGCGCCCTATGTCAACTTCGTACTTGGGGCGAGAAACGTATCGAAGATCACGGATGTTCTGCATCGGAACAAAGCGGTTGAGACGCAGATCGATTTTGATGAGTCGCAGTATGCATTCGGCGACTTCCGTTCGTCACCGTGGAAAGCGTTTATCAATATCTCCATCGGCTGCGACAAGCAGTGTACGTTCTGTATCGTGCCGAAAACCCGGGGCGACGAAATTTCCATTCCGGCCGACCTGATCGTACGCGAGGCGGAAAAAGCGGCGCGAAGCGGTGCGAAAGAGGTCTTTTTGCTCGGACAGAACGTCAACAACTACGGGCGCCGTTTTTCCGGCAGCCACGAGAGGATCAACTTCACGCAGCTGTTGCGCCGTGTGAGCGCGGTCGAAGGGATCGAACGTATCCGGTTCACCTCGCCGCATCCGTTTCATATGGATGACGAGTTCATCGAAGAGTTTGCCGCCAATCCCAAGATATGCAAATCGATCCACGTCCCGCTGCAGAGCGGTTCGACCAGGGTACTCAAACAGATGAAACGCGGCTACAGCAAGGAGTGGTTTCTCAACCGTGTCGAGAAAATCCGCTCCATGGTGCCTGATGTCAGTATCAGTACGGATGTCATCGTCGCGTTTCCGGGCGAGACGGAAGCGGATTTCGAAGAGACGCTCGACGTCGTGCGCCGGGCGGATTTCGAGCAGATGTTCAGTTTCAAGTACAGTCCGCGCCCCCTGACCGAAGCAGCGGAGTATGACGATGCTGTGGACCCCGGCGTTGCCGGTGAGCGGTTGACGCGGTTGCAGAAGATGCACGAAGCCATGCTCGACGAGAAATGCAAAAAGCATCTTGGACGTACTTATGAGGTCTATTTTGAAGAGCTGCGCAATGACGGGTTTGTTGCAGGACGCACCGATAACAACATGCTGGTGAAGGTCAAAGGCAGCGAGGAACTTCTGGGAAAATTTGCCGATGTCCGCATTACGCAGACGCATCGAATGGTGCAGGTCGGAGAAGTGGTATAGCGCGACCATGCCGATGAAAAAAAGGCTTCTGCAGCGTCTGGCACTGTGGCTGGTTCCCCCGATCGGAACCGTGCTGATCCGTCTGATCTACCACACCTCCAAAAAACGGTTTCACCTTCCTTCCGATATCCCGCAAGATCCCGTCGTCTTCGCGTTTTGGCACGGCGATCTTCTGATGCAGCCCTACCTTTACTACCGATTCCGCAAGACGCCGCGTGCCAATGTGCTGATCTCGGACCATTTTGACGGACGGATTATCGCGAAGATCATGGAGTACTTTCGTCTGGGGACGATTCACGGCTCGACCAACCGCCATGCCGCGAAGGTCCTTATCGCCGCAATGCGTTCGCTGCGCGACGGCTACGATATCGGCATCACGCCCGACGGACCGCGGGGGCCCCGGCACGAAGTGGCTGACGGAATCGTCGCGATGGCGCAAAAGACCGGGGCCAAAGTGATCGTCTACAGCTGTGTACCGTCACGGTACTGGCAGCTCGGCAGCTGGGACCGCTTTACGATTCCGAAACCTTTTTGCACAATGGATTTTTATGCATCCGAACCGCTGGAGCTGTCGGGAATGGGCATGGATGAAGCCAAAGCGCTGGTGAAAGTGAAACTGATGGAGCATGCCCTCCCATGACGGCGGAACAGCTCAATGCCTTCCGGCTCGATTTTCTCGATTACCTGCTTGATATACGGGGCTACTCGGACTTGACGGTCAAAAGCTACGACGAGGCGATCAAGGAGGCGCTGCCGCTGCTCGAATCCGCCGAGTCGGGAGAAAAGCATATCGTCGATCTCATGCCCTACCGCGTCCGTATCGCCGGGCAGCATCCCCGGACGATCGCCAAAAAGCTCAGTGCATGGCGCAGTTTCGCTGCGTTTATGAACGAAAACGGAACGGGTGTCGAGTTGCGTTCGTCCGAAAGTATCAAGGTGCCCAAAACGCTACCGAAACCGGTCGGGCACGGACATATCCTCGAAGCACTGTCGAAAGCGGACGTGAAAGAGCGGCTCGTGATCGTCATGCTCTATACACTGGGGATGCGTCTTTCCGAGCTTCATGCGCTCCGGCTCGAGGCGATCGGCACGGAGTGGGTACGCGTGCGGGGGAAAGGAAACAAAATGCGCGATATTCCTCTGATCGGTGCCGCTTCGGAGGCGATCGCCGAGTTTACGCGTGTGTGCCGGCCGAAAGGCTTTTTGTGCGAATGCGGCGGGAAGCGTTTAAGCGAAAATAGTTTAAGATATCTCGTCAACAGGGCGTTTAAGCGTATCGGGCTGAAAGTGACGCCGCATCAGCTGCGTCACGCCTATGCAACGGAACTGCTCAACCGTCATGCGCGTATCGCGGACGTGAGTGAACTGCTCGGACACGCCTCGATGGCGACGACACAGATCTATACCAGGCTCGGCAGTGCGCTCAAGATGCAAAACTATCAGAACGCTCACCCGCTTTGCAAGGAGACCGATGGCACTCGATGATTTTCTCAAGCGCTTCTATACGAAGGTGTTTGTCGGCATCTATCCCTGCCGGGACATTGTCCATGCGGCGGCGCTCTACCTTTCCCCCGGCGGTGAACAGACCGATGTCCGTCACTCCTTCGCCGTCTCGTCTTCACAAACGGAGTTGTACCGTTTCGTCCAGGAAGCGGTCGACCGAAGTCCGCTGAACTATATCGCGATTCTCGCGGACGACGAAAGCTGCGGGGCTCTGCCGACATGCTCGCTTTCCAAAGCCAAAACGATGGTGCCGGCTGTGGCCGAGAGCAAAACGGTCTGTATCGAAGAAGAGTGGATGAACTATATCGGGGAAGAGGCATTGTACGGTTTGTTACAGCGTTTTTCCGATGCCGAACCGGATGCGCTCTATTCGCCGTTTGCACTGCTGCACGCTTTTTACGGGGAGACGATGGCGGGGGCGCATGCGGTCTACCTGTTTCTCACCGCCGAAGCGATGAGCCTCGCAGTGGTCAAGGAGCGCCATTTACGGTTCGCGGACCGCTTCGCGTACGGCGGGGGGGCGATGGTTCCCGCCATGGTCGAGGGGGTTGTCGATGCACTCGAAGCGTACTACGGAAAGCCGTGCTGCCGCGGCGAGTTTGTCGAGGCCGTGCATATTGCCGATGGTGTCGGTGTCGGGGAACTGCTCGGCAAATCGCTCGAGGAGGTCCTGCTGCTCGAGACGGAGGTACGGCAGGCGGATCCGGCACTTCTGGCGGCGAGGGCGTGTATGAAGGAGGCGGGATATGCCGTATAGTTTTACCGGATGCAGACGCAGACGCCTTTTTGTCGGAGCGCTTCGGCAGGTCTGGATCGCGACGGTCTTGCTGGCGGCCGCCGTCGCCGTCACCGCCTACGGTCTGCATCGTATGAACGGGGAGATGTCCCGAAACTCCGATGCCGACGCGAAACTACTCGAGGCCCTTCGGACCCAGATCGGTCAGTTGCGTGCGTATACCGAAGAGGTGTCGGAGCGCCGGGCGCTCGTTGAAGAGGTCCGGACATCGAATGAACTGCTCCGGGAGCAGCTGAGGAGTCTGCTGGATCTGATTCCGGATGATACGACGCTGACACGTTTCGAGATAACGCCGCAGCGGCTTCTGTATGCCGGGGTCAGCCGTGATCCGGAAGGGCTGAGGAAAAAGTTGCAGACGGCACTGCGGGGACAGTATCGCCTTCAGCGCTATCTGCAGGTTCCGATCGATGCGCGTTCGGTACGGTTTGAAAGCCGTTTTGTCGCGGAGCGGGACCGATGAAACTGAAACGGACAAAAATGACGTTCGAAGTGAGCCTGTCGCTGTTCGCAGGCCTGATTCTCGTCGCGGCGGCCGCCTATTTGCTGTTGTGGCCGGAGATGCGTCTGTATGAGCGCCATTCCCGCAAGCAGGTGGGCGAAGCGCAGGTGCAGGGGCGGCTTCAACAGCAGTATGACCGTCTGTTTGAAGAGAAAAAGGCACTGGAAGAGACCGATGCCGTCGTACAGGAACGGTTGGAGAGCGCTGCGGATGCCGCGCAGCTGCGGCACTGGATCGCACGCTACCTGCCGAACCCGTCGGTTACGCCGGACGAAAAAGAGGGGCCGAATGTATTTATCGTCCGTACGACACTCTCTTCGCCGGCACGGCTTTACGACATGATCGAGGCAGCGGCCGAGGCGCCGTGGATTTTGCAGTGGCGTCTGCCGGTCACCATGCAAAAGCAACAAGGAGGCATCAAGACGGTGCTGCATCTTCGAGTATGGCACTTACCGAAGCAAACGACTCCGGAACCGTAAACAGATAGGGGCGGACAGCCGGCCCGATCCCGAGTGTTCTGCACCGTTCCCTGAACGACCTCGTCATAGGTGTTTTCAAAAAAGGGGCGAGGATCGTGTACGATGTCCCGATACTGAGCGCAAATCGCCGGCCGATAACGAGTTCGTTTTCCCGCAGCAGCCGCTCTTTGTCTCCGCGGCGCATCAGATAGCCCCGCTGTTTGAGCCTGCGATCGATACAGCGCATCAATGCCGTGCGTTCGGGCGGGTTTTGCAGCAGCAGAACCTCTGCAAACTCATGGATTTCGCACGGCGGTGAGAGTGAATCGGCATCGCTTTCGAGGTACCGGAAGGAAGCTTCGATCCCCTTCCGGTACTTCGAAAGCATCGGCGCGGCAAACCGGTATCGGAAACGGTTGCGGGTATAGCGCTCGTCGCGGTTGCTTTCATCTTCGAAATAGGGAAGCCGGCGTGTATCGAGCCAGGTGCGGAGATCGGCTTTGCTTCGGTGCAGCAGCGGCCGTACGAGGGTATAGGCTGTGCGGGTTTCGAGGGGGCGCATCCCGACCATCTCCGGCAGTCCGGCTCCTTTGCACAGCTGCATGAGCAGCCATTCGAGCCGGTCGTCGAGCTGATGGGCGGTGATCAGGGTGTCGTATCCGTGTGTTTGGATAAGACGGTCGAAAAAGGCGTAGCGGATGCGGCGTGCGTCGGATTCGAAATTCGTCTCGGCGGCGTCGGCTTCATGAACGAAACAGCGTTTCGCATAGCGATTCGCCAGTCGGCATACATGGGCGGCTT
>JALWNV010000323.1 GCA_027083665.1 Helicobacteraceae bacterium | reverse complement strand
GATCAAAGAGGAGATCATCGCCCAGATCATCGAAAAAGAGCACGTCGATGCCATTTTGCCGACGATGGGCGGACAGACGGCGCTCAACGCGGCGATGAGCATGTATGAAAAAGGGATGCTCGAAGGGATCGAGTTTCTCGGTGCCAATCCCGCCGCCATCAAAAAAGGCGAAGACCGTCAGGCTTTCAAGGAGGCGATGATCAAGCTCGGGATGGACCTGCCGCACTCGCGCTACGCCTACAACATGGACGAAGCGATGGCCGCGGCCGAAGAGATCGGTTTTCCGCTCATCATCCGTGCCTCCTATACGCTCGCCGGCGGCGGAAGCGGCGTCGCGTACAATATCGACGAATACAAGCGTCTCGCACAGCGCGGGCTGGATGAAAGCCCCATCAGCGAAATTCTTGTCGAAGAGTCGCTGCTGGGCTGGAAAGAGTACGAGATGGAGGTCATCCGCGACCGCGCCGACAACTGCATCATCGTCTGTTCGATCGAGAATTTCGACCCTATGGGCGTGCATACGGGGGACTCCATCACCGTTGCTCCCGCACTGACACTGACGGACAAAGAGTATCAGCGCATGCGTGACGCCTCGTTCGCCATCTTGCGCGAGATCGGCGTCGATACCGGCGGTTCGAACGTACAGTTCTCCGTCGATCCGAAAACCGGGCGTATGATCGTCATCGAAATGAACCCCCGGGTATCGCGCTCGTCCGCACTGGCCTCCAAGGCGACCGGCTACCCCATCGCCAAGGTCGCGACTCTGCTCGCCGTCGGCTATACCCTCGACGAGATCACCAACGACATCACCGGCACCCCCGCAAGTTTCGAGCCCGTCATCGACTATATCGTCACCAAGACGCCGCGCTTCACATTCGAAAAATTCCCCGAAGCCGAAAGCACGCTCACGACCGGAATGAAATCCGTCGGCGAAGCAATGGCCGTCGGCCGCACGTTCAAAGAATCGATGCAAAAAGCGCTCTGCTCACTCGAAACGGGACTGGCGGGATTTGACGAAATGCAGGGCGACCTCGAACATATCCGTCATGAAATCCGCCGTCCCAACGCCGAACGCATGCTCTACGTCGCCGAGGGTTTCCGCCGCGGCCTGGCCCTGGAGGAGATTTTCGATCTGTGCCGGATCGACCCGTGGTTTTTATACCAGATCGAGGAGATCGTCGCCCTCGAAAAAACGATCGACCTCGATATCCTCAACGACGCCGGGCGTCTGCGCCGCGCCAAGGCCGACGGTTTCAGTGACAGGAAAATCGCGCAGCTCATCGCCAAACAGGGTGCGGCGGACATCCGCGAAAGCGACGTCTACAACGCCCGAAAACGTATGGATATCCACCTCGAATACAACGAAGTCGATACCTGTGCCGCCGAATTCGAAGCGCTGACACCGTACCTCTACTCCACCACCAACGTCACGAAGCTTCCCGAGCTTCCGACACGCAAATCCGACAGGAAAAAGGTCATGATCCTCGGCGGCGGTCCCAACCGTATCGGCCAGGGCATCGAATTCGACTACTGCTGCGTTCATGCGGCTTTCGCGCTCGAAGAGATGGGGATCGAAACGATCATGTACAACTGCAATCCCGAAACCGTTTCGACCGATTACGACACTTCCGACGTCCTCTACTTCGAGCCGATCGACCTCGAGCATGTCCGCGAAGTCATCGAATACGAGGCGCCTAACGGCATCATCGTGCATTTCGGCGGACAGACTCCGCTTAAACTGGCCAATCCGTTGACGGCCATCGGCGCACAGATCGCGGGAACACCGGCGAAAGTCATCGATCTGGCCGAAGACCGTGAAAAGTTCTCCGACTTTGTCGACGCCCACGGTCTGAAACAGCCCGAAAACGGCATCGCAACCACGAAAGAAGAGGCGATCGCCGTAGCGACGAAACTCGGATATCCCGTGCTGGTACGTCCCTCCTTCGTCCTCGGCGGCCGCGCGATGCGGATCGTCTACAACGAAGAGGAGCTGCGCCGCTACATGGACGAAGCGGTTTCGGTCTCCAACGACGCGCCGGTGCTCGTCGACAAGTTTCTCGATCAGGCCGTCGAGCTCGACGTGGATGCCATCTGCGACGGCAGCGACGTCTATATCGGATCAGTCATGCAGCACATCGAAGAGGCGGGAATCCACTCCGGCGATTCCGCCTGTTCACTTCCGCCGGTCAA
>JALWNV010000322.1 GCA_027083665.1 Helicobacteraceae bacterium | reverse complement strand
CGGCCATGGGGTGCGCCCGCTGGAAAGGGGTACGCCTTCGCGATATCCTCGACCGCGCCGGTCTGAAAAAAGGGGCGCAGTGGGTCGGTTTCAACGGCAGCGAAACGGCCGCCTACTATGAAACTCCGAATTTTGTCCGCGAACTTAACCTTGACGAAATCGGCGACCATGTCATCGTCGCGTATGAGATGAACGGCGAAGACCTTCCTTATCTCAACGGCTATCCGGTCCGGCTCTGTCTTCCGGGCTACTACTCCGACAGCTGGGTCAAGATGCTGAGCAACCTCACTGTCACCGGCGATTACCAGCACCTTTTCTTCATGGACGAGGCCTACCGCGTGCCGGACAACGCGTGCGAATGCCAAAAACCCGGCGAACATGTCCCGACCAAACCCATCACCAAGATGAACGTCAAATCGCTGATCGGTTTCCCGACCAACGAGATGAAGCTCTACCATAACTCCTATATCACAATCCGCGGCGTCGCGTTCGATCACGGTGCCGGTATCAAAGCCGTCATGATCTCGTTCGACGGCGGAAAAACATGGGACAAAGCGACCCTCGGCGACGATCTCGGCCGCTACGCCTACCGCAGTTTCACCTACGATTACAAACCCAAAAAATACGGCAAAATGACCATCATGGCCAAAGCCGTCAACCGAATGGGTGAAGAGCAGCCGTTTGCCGAAGATATCGGCTGGAATCACGGCGGGTACAAATTCAACGGCATCGACGTTGTTACCGTCGAAGTGGTCTAAGGAGATAACTATGATGAAAAAAACTTCAATCGCGGCGGCCCTGCTTCTTGCGTCGCTCAATCTCCATGCGGTCCTCACCGAAGACGTGGAGGTCCCCTACGTTCCGTTTGAAATCAAGATGGGCAAACACTTCGACGTCGTCCAGTCCAACTGTCTTACCTGTCACTCGTTCGGCTATATTCTCAACCAGGGCAAACAGCCGCGGCACTTCTGGAAAGAGAAAGTCGAAAAGATGGTCGACGCGTTCAAGGCCCCCATCAGCAAAGAAGACCAGGTTCTCATTACCGACTACCTGTTCGAACAGTACGGCAACGGGCAGCCGTGACCGCGGGAAACGGAGCCTGACACTGCCGCGCTGACGCACGGCTGAAACGGCGCAAAAGCTTTCGGCTGCCGACCGTCCGCTCCGCCGGACGCGCTATAATACCGTCATGAACAAATCGTATCTCAGAACGCAGCTGATCGACTTTTCACTCTCGATGTTCCGCAAAGAATTTTTCGGAATCTATCACGGGAGCATCTCCGCCAAATCCGACAGCAGCCGTTTCATTATCAACACCAAAGAGACCATTTTCGATCACATGAGCGATGCACAGCTGATCGAACTCTACTTTCAAAAAGACTACCGCTGGAACGACGCCAGCATTGATGCCAATATCCATCATGCAATCTACGAAGCGATCAGTGACGCGAAGTTCGTTACCTTTTCCATGCCCCCTTATACCACCGCATACGCGATGCGGCACAATCTGATCGAACCGACGGACTATTTCGGGAGTCAGGAAATCCCCTCGGTCAAAGTATACGATCCGCGCTCGTTCGAACAGTGGTACGAGCGGGCATCGACGGAGATCACCAAAGAGCTGAAAAAATCCGCCTACGGCTTTCTCGTCATACGGGGATACGGCATCTATGCCTACAACAGGGACTTGCACGATATGGCGAAAACGCTCGCCATTTTGGAAAAAAGCTGCCGTTTGCTGACATTAAACGAACGGTAAGCTACAATGACGCGATCGCATCGAACGCTACTTGCATCATGGTATCAATCTGTTCTTCTCCTATAATGTATGGCGGCATAAAATAGATCACCGACCCAAGCGGCCGCAGCAGGACACCGTGTTCGAGCCCGTATTCGTAGACTTTCAGCCCGATACGCTCCGCCGGAGCATATCCTTCGAGTTCGACCGCGGCGATCATTCCCTGCTGCCGGACGGCACCGACATTACCGAGCGTCTCGAAGTGTGCCAGCCGTTTGGCCATCGCCTCGCTGCGTTTTCGATTGTTCTCTATCACATTGTCGCGCTCGAAAATATCGAGCGTGGCGTTCGCACAGGCGCACGCCAACGCATTCCCCGTATAGCTGTGCGAGTGCAAAAAGGCTTTGTAAAGATTGGAATCACAATCAACAGCCTGATAGATTTTTTCTGAAGTCATCGT
>JALWNV010000321.1 GCA_027083665.1 Helicobacteraceae bacterium | reverse complement strand
TCTCAACGACAATGAAATGAGTATCGCCGAACCTATCGGCGCCGTCAGCCGGATGCTCAGCTCCGCAATGGCCAGCCCGCTCTATCAGCGTATCAAACGCGGGACGGAAGCCTTTGTGGACAATTTCGGAGAAAGCGCGCACTACATCGCCAAGCGTTTCGAAGAGTCTTTCAAGCTGATCACACCGGGGATCATGTTCGAAGAGATGGGCATCGAGTATATCGGTCCGGTCGACGGGCACGATCTCAAACAGCTTGTCGAGACCTTTGAAACGGCGAAGCAGATGGGTAAACCGGTTCTGGTTCATGCACAGACGGTCAAGGGCAAAGGGTACGAGATCGCCGAAGGCCAGCATGAAAAGTGGCACGGCGTGGGGCCGTTTGATCTTTCAAGCGGGGCTTCGAAAAAAAAGAGCGGGGCCAAGAGCGCGACGCAGATCTATACGGAAGCGTTGATGGCACTGGCCGACGCCGACCCCAAAGTGGTCGGCGTCACAGCCGCGATGCCAAGCGGCACCGGGCTGACACCACTGATGCAGAAGTATCCGGAGCGCTTCTGGGACGTGGCGATTGCCGAACAGCATGCCGTCACCTCGATGGGGGCGTTGGCAAAAGAGGGGTTCAAACCGTTTTGTACGATCTATTCCACGTTTTTGCAGCGCGGATACGATCAGGTCATTCACGATGTCTGTCTGATGGACCTTCCTGTCGTTTTCGCGATGGACCGCGCCGGTATCGTCGGCGAAGACGGCGAAACCCATCAGGGGGTTTTCGATATCAGTTTTCTGCGTGCCGTTCCCAATATGACGCTGTGTGCACCCCGCGATGAGGTTTCAATGCATCAGGCGGTGGCCTTCGCCGCGAAATTCGACCGTCCGCTGGGTCTGCGCTACCCGCGCGGAGCGTTTATGGAAGCGGATCTGCCGGAGTCGGCACCGTTCGTATACGGAACGTCGCAGCTGTTGATCGAGTCGCAGAGTGATATTTTGCTCATCGGATACGGCAACGGCGTCGGACGGGCGGCGCAGACGCGCGAACGGATGCGCCATGATGCGGCGTTGCTGGATCTTCGTTTCGTCAAACCGCTCGACGGCGATATGCTGCGGCGGATGGCGCAGCGCTACAAACGCTGGTACGTTTTCAGCGATTCGGCGGCGATGGGCGGCGTAGGGAGCGCGCTGCTGGAGTGGCTCGCGCAGGAGAAGATCTCCGATGTCGCGCTCGAAACGTTCGAATATGACGACAACTTTATCAAGCATGGTGCCACGGCGCGGGTGGAGGAGTCGCTGGGACTGCTGCCCGAACAGCTGGCGGAAAAAATCGGGCGGGGTGTGCATCGTGAGCCGTGAGCGCAGCACGGAGTGGATATTTGTCGGTATTGTTATCGTGATCGGGGCGGCGATTCTCGTCAAAACGGTCAGGTTCAACCGGTACGACGGCAATGTGAACGTCACCATTGTCAAGCAAAAGGGAGGCATACCGCATCTCGATACCGCGCGCCGTGCGGCGAGTGTCAAAACGATTCCGGTCAGGACGGTCAATTTCAAACCGGGCAGAATGCTTGAAAACGACCAGTACGGGAAATTGGGATATAGCACAAATTTCTTCCTTGACGTCAACAGCGATTTCCGGGTTGAAAAAGCGGCACGCTACCGCTTCAATGTCTGGTCCGATGACGGTTTCCGTCTGAAGATCGACGGCAAAACCGTCTGCGAGCACCCCGGCGACCGTCCGTATTCGCGTACGGGATGTACCGTCGCGCTTTCGAAGGGAAAACACCGTTTTGCGCTCAACTATTTTCAAGGCGGCGGTCCGATGGGCCTGAAAGTGACGTATGCGGACATGTCGGGAAAACACGCTCATCTCGTCGGGGAGAACAGCGATCTGATGACGTTTGAAAAGGTGCGAAAATGACGGCGATGTTCAAAACCGATAGAGAAGTCTACACGTATGCGGCCGCCGTACTGATGATCGCGTTCGCAACCTATTTTTTCAACTACTACAATCCCGCAGCGGTTTTCTGGGACGAAAACTACCATATCGCTTCGGCGCAGAAATACCTCGAGGGCGTGATGTATATGGAGCCTCATCCGCCGCTGGGCAAGCTCTTTATCGCACTGGGCGAGTGGCTGCTTCATCCGAACGAGGGACTGGATCTGACCTATTTTACCCAGACCGATTACATCAAACATTTCCCCAAAGGCTACTCGTGGGCGGGCGTCGGGCTTGTGCCCGCGCTTTTCGGAACGTGCTCCGCACGGCTTTTTTATTTCATTCTTTACCGGATCGGACGGCATGCGGAACTGGCTTTTTTATTCTCGTCGCTGTATGTTTTCGAAAACGGTTTCATTTTGCAAAGCCGGTCGGCCATGCTCGAGTCGACACAGATGTTCTTCATTTTCGCGACCGTATTGTATTTTCTGGTTCTGCTGGACAAGGAGAAACTCGGCTACAGGCACTATCTCGGTTTCGGACTCCTGATGGGGATCAGCCTGATGGTCAAAGCCAACGGCCTTATCCTTATCCTGCTCTTTCCCGCACTGTTTTTGTATCGTGTGAAACGGGATCACGGCTATCTGAAAGCGCTCAGGCGTTTTGTGATCGACGGTGCGGTGATCGCCGCGGGCATGGCGGCGGTGACGGTTGTCGTTTTCTCCATCCACTTCGCGCTGGGGCAGAAAGCGGCCAAGAAACACTACAGCGCATCCCCCGCCTATATGAAGATTATCAAAGAGCATGAAACCGCCAACCCGGCAAACTTTCCGGTCATGATGCGCGACAATTTCAAGTACATGAAAAACTATTCCAAGGGTGTACCGCGCTACAATCCCTGCAAAAAAGGCGAGAACGGTTCACTGGCCGTCACCTGGCCTTTTATCAACAAAACTATCAACTACCGCTGGAGCAAGAAAGACGGAAAAGTAAGATACCTCTACCTGATGGGCAATCCGCTGATCTGGTTCAGCGTGGTTGCCGCGATTATTCTGGCGACGGTACTGATATTGGGACATTATGTGTTCGGGCTGGAAGTAAGAGACCGGCGGCTTTTCTGGATTATCGGTACGTTCTGGACGATTTATCTCTCCTACATGATCACGATGTTCAATATCGAGCGGGTAATGTACCTCTATCACTACTTCATTCCGCTTTTTATGGGGACGATTGTTTTCTTTGCGCTTTTCGTCTATCTTTTCAAGCCCTCTATCGAACGCGGCAGCAAACTGCTGATGTTCGGAGTGACGCTGTTTGTACTCGAGATCGTCTACGTGTACTGGTTTTTCGGGCCGTTTACCTACTACAAACCGCTTTCGACGCTCGAGTTTATCCAGCGCGAGTGGTTCGATTTCTGGAAACTAAAGCCGATCCTGTAAGATGAAGCAGATTCATAAATTCCTGCTGCTGGGCGTTATCTCGACGCTGATCGATTACGCGGTCTACTCTGTTTTGATTCTTTTCGGCATCGACTACGTTATCGCCATTATTGCCGGCTACAGTTCGGGACTGCTGGCGAATTATCAGATCGGGCGGCGCTATATCTTCACCGCCGGAGTGAAAGTCGGCTCGACACGCGCCGAATTTATCGCTGTGGTGACGATTGCGCTCTTTGGGGCGCTGTTCAATATCGGCATCGTCAAATTGCTGAGCTATTCGGTCTGGCATTTCGATCCGATGCTCTCACGTGTCGTTGCCATCGGGGCGGTTTTTTTCTGGAACTATTTCGCACGAAAAATTTGGGTGTATCATTAGCGCCCTCCGAAGACGCAAGGGATCAGTTCCGGTTTCAATAAAACATTACGATGCTGCGGGCGCTGAACAGTATCGCCAGTACGTATCCGCCGTAATATGGCAGCGGCAGACCGTGTTTTCGCAAAAAGATCATTGCCCGGCCGTAGAAGTATGCCATGGGAATAATGACCGGATAGATGTAGCGGAAATCGGTATTGCAGGCAACCGGAATTTTGATACGGTAGACAAGCAGAGCAGCAATAGAGAGAAAAAGGGCCAGCGCCATCACCAAGGTTTCCTTTTGCTTCCGTGCCGTTGCCAGTCCGAGCGAAATGTAGCCGAAAACCAGCAGGGAGAGCGCCCCCATGATAGTGGCGACAGTACTTTTGGCATGAAAGAAAAATTCCGAAAACAGCGATGACTTCAACAGATAATTCCAGAAAAACTGCCGTCCGTAGCGGTCGTCCCACGGATTGATAAACGGCTCTTTGAGGTATGTTTTCAAATCGAAATAGAGATAGTGGAATGCGTCATTGGCTACATAAAGCCTGCTGTTGATCGTATTGACGACATTGCTGACCAGCCAGTCCGAGGTATTGCTGATGAGCGCATAGTAGATGTTGTCCGCGAAGTTGACGGCAAACGCCGTGACAAAAAAAAGCAGTGCGACCGCCGTCTGTTTGAAAAATGTTTTCGCGTCTTTGGTTCTATAGAGCTGAGTCAGGATCAAGATGCCGACCATACCGAAAAGAATAATGCCGTTGGCTTTCGTGATAAGTGCCAAAGATGCGAGCAGAAGCGGCGGCCACAGTTTGGCACCTTTGAGCTGCCACTGAAGTATCGCGAAGAGCCCCGATGCAAACAGTGTGAAAAAAAGGATGTCGTTGCCGATGCGGACAGAGTGGATAATACCGGAAGGCCAGAACAGCAGCAGTACGGAAGATGCCAGAAGAACCTTTTTGTCGGAGATGAGCAGGGAAAGTATCCGAAGCGCGTAGTAAAGAAAAACGGTAAACAAAAAGAGCGAGAGCAGCTGCAAGGCGGTGAGCGGATCCAGGATCGGCAGATACGAAAACAGTGCATAGACTGCGGCTGCGGCAAGATAGTAAAGCGGAGGCTGATGATATTCCCATCCTTGCGTGGGATTCGGAAGGCGCAGATGGTCGACGATCATTTTGATATAATCGAGATGACCGGTCGAGATAAGCAGATCAAACGTCCGTGTGGAGTAGTCGGTATAAGAAAGATAGTGCAGCTGCAGTACGGCGCTTGCGGCAAGCAGGACGCTGAGGGAAAGAGGAAGCCTCTTTTTCGCAACGAAAATAATCCAGCCCGCCAGACCGAGCATCGCAAAAAACTGAAACAACATGTGAAACGGGTGATAGAGATCGGGAACGGCGAATAGGTTTATACCTCCTACGCCGTCTTTTTTACGGATATCGACCTGCAGTCTGTTTTTGCCGTTTTCCAAATAGGGGGCGAGGTCGAGTTCCGTTCCGTGCGCCCAGTCGCAGCGGCCGGACAGACGGCTGACATCGATCGGTTTTCCGTTGATTTGAAGTGAAGCTATGCAGTCGTCCGGAATGATTCTCAGACGGGTGGTGCTGAAAAAACGGCGAGTCAATGTCGCTTCCAAATGAAGACGCTGGCTGCCGGGAGTCTTCAGGGAGTAGGGCAGCGCTACCGTTTTGCCTGTCTGGCCGTCGATAGACAATGTTGTCTTGTCGATTTGAAGCATCTGCTGCCGGGTCATCCAGAATGCCGCAAAAAACAGCAGAGCGAAAAATACGGCAGCGTGTGCCGTGAGGTTCTTATACACTTTTTTCAATGATGAACCTCGGCCGGCGCTTCGTTTCGAGATACATTTTCCCGATATACTCTCCGACAATCCCGATAGAGAAGACCTGAATCCCTCCGATGAAGTAGATGGGCAGTACCGTCGAGGCCCAGCCCGGAACGGCGTCGTCGGTGAAGAGTTTGATACCGACCGCCCAGAGACTGATCAAAATCGAGGCGATGAAAATGATGAAGCCGGTTGCGGTGATAAGGCGCAGGGGGACGACGGAGAATGAGGTGATCCCGTCCCACGCGAACGCGAGCATCTTTTTGAGCGGGTATTTCGATTCGCCCGCGAAGCGTTCGGCGCGGTCATAGTAAACCTGGGTCGAAGGGTAGCCGATCAGCGGCACCATGGCGCGCAGGAAGAGGTTGACTTCGGGGTACTGTTTGAGCTCCTCGACGGCGCGGCGGCTCATGAGCCGGAAATCGGCATGATTGAATACGATATCGACGCCCATGAGATGCATCAGTTTGTAGAAGCCTTCAGCCGTGGCGCGTTTGAACGGGGTGTCGGTTGTGCGCGCCTTGCGGACGCCGTAGACGATATCATATCCCTCATGGTAGGCGTCGACCATCTCCTCGATGGCGTCGATGTCGTCTTGCAGATCCGCGTCGATACTGACCAGCGCGTCGCCTTCGGCGGTGAAAAGACCGCCGAGCAGAGCGTTTTGATGTCCGCGGTTGCGTGAAAGTTTGAGCCCGTGCACAGCCGGATACGTTTCGCTCAGTGCTTCAATCACTTCCCAGGTCCTGTCCTTGCTGCCGTCGTCGACAAAGTAGATTTTGCTGTTTTCCGAGATCTTGCCGCTGTGCTGCAGGCGTCCGAGCAGGCCGGTCAGCCGTTTCGCGGTTTCGGGGAGGACCTCTTCTTCGTTGTAGCAGGGAACGACGATACTCAGGTTCATGTCAGACTCCTATTGTCCAAGGTTCATACTGAAGATCGGCAGGAGCATCGCCGAAACGATAAAGCCGATCATCCCGCCGACGACGAGCATCAGCATCGGTTCGAGCAGCGAAAGGAACAGGTCGATTTTGTCCTTGTTCTCTTCAAAATAGAGCTCGGAGAGGTTGTTGAGAATCGCCGGTACTTCGCTGGTCTCTTCGCCGAGGGCGATCGCCTGCACGAACGTCGAATCGATCTCGAAGCCGTCTTTCATCAGGGCGCTGGAAAACTTTGACCCTTCGACGACCCGCTCCGAGGCGGTGATGAATTTCTTTTTGAGCACGCTGTTTTTCAGGATATTCGCCGAGAGGTTGGCAGTCTGGACGAAAGGGATGCCCGAACGGATCAGTACCGAGGCGATATAGCTGAACCGTCCCAGTTCCGACGTCTGTATGATCGATCCGAAAAAAGGGATTTTGAGCATGAACAGATGTACGCCGTAGCGGAAACGGCTGTTGAATTTCATCAGGAGCCCGAAAGCGGCGATGACGGCGGCGACGGACAATGCCAGTGCCATCCAGTGGTGGGTGAAAAAATCGCCCAGTGCGATTACGAATTTGGTGATACCGGGCAGCTCCTGGCCCAGCTGGTCGAAAATGCCGGTGATTTTCGGAACGACAAACGTGATCATGAAGCCCACCATGAAAAGCGAGACGACGATGATGAAAGCGGGATAGGCGAAGGCACCCTGGATCTGTTTGTTGATACGGGCCTGCTCTTTGAGAAAGGTCGAAAGCTCGAGCAGGACTTCTTGCATGATACCGCTGTCTTCGGAGACTTTGATGGACTGTTTGTAGAAGTCGGGCAGTTTGACGATGGACTGGGTTTCGAGTGCCTGATAGAAGCTTTTTCCTTCATCGAGCAGCGTGATGACGGTGGTGAGAAATGCGGAGATCTTTTTGTTTTTTGCATACTGGTTTTTGGCCAGCTTCAGTGCGTTGACGATCGAGATACCGGCTTTGATATAGATAGAGAGGTCACGGCTGAGGGTGGCCAGCTCGGTCGGAGTGAGTGTCTTTTTCCGCGCCAGGGTGAACCGTGTCAGCGACGAGTCTTTTTCCTGTGTCAGTTTGGTGTAGAAGATCTGCTGCGAACGCAGCCGTTTTTTGGCGTCATCGAGGCCGGTCGCTTCGAGAACGCCTTTGACTTTTTTGCCGCCGGCATCGAGTCCTTGATATTTGAAAACCATTTACACCATCCGTTTAAAAGTTGTAGTCGCGCCGTTCGGTCGGAAGAAGCGACTGCGTGTCAAACATTTCCTGAGCCTGCGTCAAGGTCTCCGCGACACTGACGGGATGCAGGTAGGGTTTGAAAACGTAGTAATGCTTGTCATCGGTCTGCACGATATAGCTTGAACCGCTGCCGTTGCGATACAGCTTGTAGCGGAAACAGACGTTTTTGACGCCGTGTTCGGGGTCGTTGAGCGGCAGGAACGTTTTTTGCCGGAATTGCCCGTAGCGATCTTTGACCCATACCGTCGGCTCTTTTTTAAACAGGGCGACTTCGGTTCCTTTGACCGCGGAACCGTCGATGTAGACACGGCAGTGTGTGCACGGGTCGGTACAGATCAGCTCCCGCGACCGTTGCGCCGGAAAAAGATCCAATGTTTTTTTGAGCGTCTCGAGGGTGACTTTTTCCGCCTCTTTTTTTGGGGAGGAGGACATCTTGCTGATGAAAACGCCGTATAAAACCGCGATCAGCAAGACGACGATCAGAAGTTCGAAAAGTGTAAACCCCCGGCTACTTTTTGACACAGTCGGCATAGGTGACGTCTTTGTTCTCGTCCTTGCCGCCCTCTTTGCCGTCCGCACCGAGGGAGATCAGGTTGATGCCGTTGTCGTCTTTGGTATAGATGTAGTGATGCTTCCAGGGGTCTTTCGGCAGTACCGCGTTTTTGAAATAGCCGCCGGGAGCGTAGTTGTTGTAGCGTTCGGGGTCGGGGTTCTTGATCAGGGCGTCGAGTCCCTGTTCGGTATCGGGATAGGAGCCGTTGTCGAGTTTGAACGAGTCGAGGGCGTTCCGGATATTTTCCATCTGGATACAGACGAGGCCCTGTTTGGCCTGTTCGCTTTTACCGATGAGGTTCGGCATGACCAGCGCGGCGAGCAGGCCGAGAATGATGATGACGATCATCAGTTCCATCAAAGAAAAGCCCCTGCGGGCGGCGGTTCGGAAGGTCGAAGAGACAGTTACGGTTGACATGCTTTGTATATCCTTGTTGATGATAGTGCAATTTTAAGCTACACGGGCTTTAGACGGCTTGAAGTATAGGCGAAAATGGTAAAGCGACAGCAAACGGGCGCACGCTATAATACGGATTCAAAACGTTCAGCGTTTTAGGGTTTTCAGAGGTGCCCTAAAATCTGCAAGCAAGGGATACGCCATCAGACGTCGGGCAATAGCACTGATCATCACAATCGCGTTTATCGCGGCGATCGCGGCACTGATCGGTGTGTCGATGGGCATACTCGACGGCGCGTTCAAGCGGGTTTCGAACAAACGGTTTCTGGTTCAGAGCGACCTGCTGCTGTCGAATATGCTGGGGATATTGAAAGAGGCGAGCGGCGATGTCAACGATTCGGCGACGCTCGACATTTTTCTGTCGGTCCCGCTCGCGTTTGAGAACAGGGATTTCGATACGGGGACCACGATCGCATTCGCCTCGGCGGCTTCGCGCCCCAATATCAACTGGCTCGTCGAAAACAATGTTTCAAACGGCAGGCGCGATCCGTACGCTCCCGTACCGCTCAATCCGACGATGGAGGAATATCTCGACCGTATACTGACGGTTTACAATGTCTCTGATAAAATTCTGTTTGTTTCCATGCTGGCGGACACGATCGATACGGATCTCGAGGAACGCAGCGCAGGCAGCGAGATCGCGCTGGAAGATCCCGATTTCAGCCAGGGCCGTCTTTACGATCTGCATCATTTCATGCAGGTGATCGACGCCTACGAGGCATTGACGCTCGACCCGTTCGCGCGCAAAATTCCGTGGAAGTCGCTGATCGGTTTCCGTAACGACGCGCTGGATTTCAACCATATCACGCCCGAAGCGCTGCAGTACCTCGCGGAAGATATCCCGGTTGAAGAGTTGGCACGGTTC
>JALWNV010000320.1 GCA_027083665.1 Helicobacteraceae bacterium | reverse complement strand
TGTGCTGGGAGGACAAGGAGGCGACGCTGCCGAGTGTCAGTTACGAGCCTATCGAGGTCGGCGGGATGGAATTGCCGCCCGGTTTCCGCGGTTACGGCAAGGACAATACCGTCGCTCATCCGAAAAGTGCCGAGCGCCTCGCGGAGGTTGAACGGATCAGGAAACGGCTCGAAGCCGAGGGCCGGGACCGCTTCGAGATCCAACGCGCGCTGATGCCGTACGAAGCATTGCTGCCGGAAAAATACCGCGGCAGGAACGAACGTCTGTATGAAAGGTTTGACAATGAATAAAGGAAAAGCCAGAAAACTCAGGATCAATATCCTGCGTTACGATCCCAACGACAAAAACGATCGGCCGCATATGGAAACTTTTGAGCTCGAAGAGGCGCCGGGAATGACACTTTTTATCGCGCTCAACGATATCCGGGAACATTACGATGCGTCGCTGAAATTTGATTTTGTCTGCCGCGCGGGGATTTGCGGAAGCTGTGCGATGATCATCAACGGACGTCCCGGCCTGGCCTGCCGCACCCTGACATCGAAAATGCCCGACGAGATCACGCTCGCGCCGCTGCCGGTATTTGAACTGATCGGGGACCTTTCCGTCTTTACCGGCAACTGGATGCGGGGGTTGAACGAACGGTTGGAAACCTGGATACACGACGAACAGCTCAAACTCGATTTCAACCGTCTCGAAGAGCGGATGGAACCGGAAACGGCGGAGGAGATCTATGAACTAGACCGGTGCATCGAATGCGGCTGCTGTGTCGCGGGCTGCGGGACGATTCAAATGCGAGAGGATTTTGTCGGTGCCGTCGGTCTGAACAAGATCGCGCGTTATCGGATCGATCCGCGGGACAAACGCAGCGATGAAGAATACTACGAACTTGTCGGAGACGAGAACGGGGTCTTCGGATGCATGACCCTGCTCGGATGTGAGGA
Source organism: Helicobacteraceae bacterium (assembly GCA_027083665.1). Classification (GTDB taxonomy): domain Bacteria; phylum Campylobacterota; class Campylobacteria; order Campylobacterales; family Sulfurimonadaceae; genus Thiomicrolovo. The sequence goes on along the minus strand of JALWNV010000320.1, from coordinate 1,269 downwards.
TGTCTGCCCGAAAGAGTTGCCGCTTCAGTCAAAGATTGCCTACCTGCGGCGAAAGATGGTGGCGATCGGCAAGTAGAGTTTGGCGGCGGGCGAAGGGGCGGTGCCGAGTGCACCGCAGAACACATTTTACAAAGAGTGAATCATGAGAAAACATATCACCGAGCAAATAGCGATCTTTTTCAGTGTTTCCAAGTGGATATTTCTATCATCGATCGTCGGGGTCCTGATCGGCGCGATTGTAACGCTGTTTCTGAAGCTGCTTCATAAAGCGGAAGCGACGCGGGGAGTGCTGGAGTTTCACTACTATTACCTCCTGCCGGTCGCGCTGCTGCTGACGGTTTGGATGGTGCGGACGTTCGCTCCGAACGCGAAGGGACACGGGACGGAAAAGGTAATCGAGGCGATTCACAAGAATGACGGCAAGATCGATGTCGCGGTCATTCCCGTCAAAGTGTTGGCGACGGTACTGACGATCTTTGCGGGCGGTTCTGTCGGCAAAGAGGGACCGGGAGCGCAGATCGGTGCCGGAGCCGCGTCGTGGCTTTCGACGCTGTTTAAATTCAGCAAGCAAGATCGGAAGCGGCTCGTGATCTGCGGTATCAGTGCCGGTTTCGCGACCGTGTTCGGCACACCGATCGCCGGAGCGATTTTCGGTGTCGAGGTACTGATTATCGGGGTGATTCTCTACGATGTCCTGCTGCCGTCGTTCGTTGCGGGATTCGCCGCCTATACGACGGCCCAGTTTATGGGGATTGACTATACCTATTTCAACGTCCGCTTTTTTCAGACGGTCAATCTTGATTTTCCGCTGATATTGCAGGTGCTCGTCGCGGGGATATTCTTCGGCATCGTTTCCGATTTTGTGGTCACGGCGGTACGGCGGACGGAATGGGCAATCAAAAAGATTCCCTATCATCCTTACATCATCGCATTTTCCGGCGGTTTGGTGATGGTCGGGCTGACCTTGGTCGTCGGAGACAGGTATCTTGGGCTGGGGCTCGATACGATCAAGAGCGCGCTCAGTCCGGACCCCTATTTCTCAGCGGATATCCATTGGTATACGTTTTTGTTCAAGACCCTTTTCACCTCTTTGACGCTCGGTGTGGGCGGCAGCGGCGGGATCATCACGCCGATCTTTTATATCGGGGCGACCAGCGGCCATTTTTTCGGGACACTGATGGGAGATCATGTCACGCTGTTCGCGGCGCTGGGCTTTGTCAGTGTCGTCGCAGGGACGACCAATACCCCCATCGCCGCGACAATCATGGC
>JALWNV010000319.1 GCA_027083665.1 Helicobacteraceae bacterium | reverse complement strand
ACTCTATTTCCATTTGGACCATTTCCACCAGCTTTTCATTCCCGTAGTTTGATTTCCGCCGGCGCAAAGGCGGCTCTAAGGGCCTGTGGCGTAATATAAGACAACTTATTTCCGGATACTTTCATGACAGTAGAGATTGACCTAAAAAGAGAGATTGACCATTCGTATAAAATTTATATCGATACCCTTGCGCGGCTGACGTTTCGCCGCAAAGTCGCTATCGTGACCAACCCGACGGTTTCGGGGCTGCACCTTGACTATCTTCTTGAACGGCTTGAAGCGCCGACGGTCGAGATCGTCACGCTTCCCGACGGCGAGCGGTACAAGAACTGGGAGAGTATCGAGACGATTCTCGACACACTTTTCGAAGCGCGGTTCAACCGCTCTTCACTGCTCATCGCTTTCGGCGGCGGGGTGATCGGGGACATGACGGGATTCGCCGCGAGTATTTTTCAGCGCGGAATCGATTTTATCCAGATTCCGACCACGCTGCTCGCACAAGTCGACGCGAGTGTCGGCGGCAAGACGGGAATCAACAACGCCTACGGCAAGAACCTGATCGGAGCGTTTCATCAGCCGCGGGCCGTCTATGCGGACCCGCATTTTCTCGAAACGCTGCCGAAACGCGAATTCGCCGCGGGTGTCGCGGAAATCGTCAAGATGGCGGTGACCTTCGATGCCGGTTTCTTCGAATGGCTGGAATCCGCGGATCTTTCAAAGCACGAGGTACTCGCCGAAGCGGTCGCCCGGTCGGTGCGGACCAAAGCGAAAGTCGTCGCACAGGACGAAAAAGAGCGCGGCCTGCGCGCGGCCCTGAACTACGGTCATACCTTCGGGCATGTTATCGAAAACGAAACCGCCTATACGACCTATCTGCACGGTGAAACGGTAGCGATCGGAATGGTCATGGCGAATACGCTGGCGGTGGAGTTGGGACTGATGACCTCCGACGAGGCCGAACGGGTCAAACGGCTGCTGCAGCGTTACGAGTTGCCGGTGACCTATCCCGTGAAGGATCCGGAACGGTTTTACCGGACCTTCTTTCTGGATAAAAAAAGCGGTGACGATACGATTACTTTCATTCTCCCTCGGCATATCGGCGGAGTGGAAATAACCAACAGTATCGACAAGGCGCAGGTGATGGACGTGCTTGAACGGTTCCGGGGCGCATGAAATGAAACGGCTGCTACTGACACTGCTGCTCGTCCTGGGGCCGTCGGGATGGGCGGACGGAAAGCCAACCGAGACCAACGCGACCGTCGCGGAAGCGGCCGCCGTTTCGGCGGCGTCGCAGGCCGAGCGCAAAGCCCGGCTGCTGGCGGAGCTCAAGGCGCTTGACACGCAAAAAGACGAAGAGCTCGAACCGTGGAGGCATGTGCTTGACGCCTACGTGCATTACGCGCTGCTGCAAAAAGACCTCGACGATACCTCGCGAAAAATCCAGCAGCTCGCCGGCGAACAGAATTTGAGCAAGAAGACCGAAGCGGCGATCGCATCGCTGCGTTCATCGGAAAAGGCGATGACGAAAAAACTGCGTACCATCGACGCGGAGGCGCTCAAAGCCGTGACCTTCTATCTCAGTCCCACCTCGAGCGAGCTGAGCATCAACGACCGAATGTACCGGACGTTCGAGGCGAGGGCGCAGGCTCTGGAGAAACTGAAACAGCGGCTTCAGCAGCGCCGGGACCTGCTCAATTCGCTGCTGCAGCTTGATCCGGAGAACCGTACCTACGAGCAGCAACTGCTGCAGACGCGTCGCGAACTCGACGTGATCACACGTATCCAGGAGCGGCTGCACGCGCTTTCGGATATGCGGCTGACGAAAGTCAACGATTTGCGCCGGCAGCTGTCCGAGGTCGAGGGACTTCTGGGCAAAGACAACATCTGGCAAAAGAGCTACAATACCTATCTGACCTATATGGAGGTCAAGCACGAGCTCGAGAAAATCGACGGGGAAATCAAGAAGCTCGAACACCGGAAACCGACGACGGCGACCGCGGAACGCATCGACAGCCTGATGGCGCGCCAGCGGATTCTGACCGATCAGCTGGCACTGCTGCAGTCGCACGGTACCTCGCCGTTCGCCGAGCTGCTCAAACCCGCGGAGATCGAAGAGATGCCGAAGATCACGAATCCGATCGATATTTTCTCAGGGTTTTCGTTCAACAAGAAGATCGGGCAGCAGCTCAAAGACTACCGCGAGCGCGGGGAAGAGCTGAAGAAATATCTGGATCTGCTGTTGAAAAAGCGCAAGCTGCTCGAGCGTCTCGCAACCATGGATACTTCCGAAAACTATCTCGCCCTTATCGATGAACTTGATCAGAAGATCGAAAAATACGAAACGGCGTACTCGACCGTGCAGGACACGGCCAACGTTTACGCCAAACGGATCGAGGAGATCGAGCTCAAGATCAACAAGGCGATCGAAGAACAGCTCTACAAGCTGGCGAACATCGGGGGAATCATTCTCTTTTTGCTGATCTTTTTCTTCATTATGAAACAGATCGCCAAAAAGTACATCAGTGACAACGAGCGTTTCTATATGGCGAACAAGGTCATCACCTTCGCCAATATCACGCTGATCCTGCTGGTGCTGCTGTTCAACTATATCGAAAACGTCAGTTACGTTGTCACTGTCCTCGGATTCGCATCCGCCGGTATCGCGATCGCGATGAAAGACTGGTTCATGAGCATGCTCGGCTGGCTGGTCATCGTTTTCGGCGGGTCGATTCATGTCGGCGACCGTATCCGTGTCGATAAAGACGGAATGAAGTATGTCGGGGACGTCCTCGACATCTCGCTGCTGCGTATCACGGTGCTCGAAGATATCACTCTGACGTCGTATATGCACAACCGCCGGGCGGGACGGGTCATCTTCATCCCGAACAACTATATTTTCACCCATATGATCGCCAACTATACTCATGTCTCGCTGAAGACGGTCTGGGACGGAATCGATATCACGATCACGTTCGATTCCAACCATAAAAAAGCGGCGCATATCGCCAAGGAGATCACACGAAAATACGCCAAGGGCTATACGGATATCACCCGCAACCAGCTCAATAAACTGCGCAGCCGCTACAACCTCAAAAACATCAACGTCGATCCGCGCATCTACACCTTTATCGAGGAGAACGGCGTCCGCATCAGTGCGTGGTACCTGACCAACGCTTACGCGACCCTGACGCTGCGCAGCACGATCTCGATGGAGATCATCGACGCGTTCGGAACCGAAGACGATATCACCATCGCCTATCCGACGCAGCGCCTGCGTCAGAAAAAAGAGCCGCTGCCGCAGCCGCACCGAGGTGAAGAGGGGGAACCGGTGTGAAACCCAAAGTCTATTTCAAGACATTCGGCTGCCGTACCAACGTCTTCGATTCACAGGTGATGATGAGCCGGCTGGAGGATTTCGATGTGACCGGGGACGAAGCGGCGGCCGATATCGTCGTCGTGAATTCCTGCACCGTGACCAACGGGGCCGATACCGGTGTGCGCGGTTATATCAACGCGCAGCGGCGGCAGGGCAAAGAGGTGTTTCTCACCGGCTGCGGGGCGCATACAAAAGGCGAATCGCTTTTCGAAGCCGGAAAGGTACGCGGGGTGTTCGGACAGTCGGAGAAAGAGAAGATCAATTCGCTGCTGCAAAAGAGGGAACGGTTCTACGAACTGGGCGACCTGGAGTTCATCGACGACAATGTCGTCGAGCAATTCGTCGGCAAAAGCCGGGCATTCATCAAGATACAGGAAGGCTGCAGCTTCCGCTGCAGCTACTGCATCATTCCCTACGTCCGGGGCGATGCCCGCAGCGTCGACGAAGAGACGATTCTTGAACAGGTGCGGAGGCTGGCGGCCAACGGATTCGGAGAGTTCGTCCTGACGGGAACCAACATCGGCAGCTACGGTCAGGGAGAGTCGCGCAATATCGCGACGCTGCTGAAACAAATGAGCCTGATCCGGGGCGTGCGCCGTATCCGCCTGGGCTCGCTCGAACCGGTACAGATCACCGAGGCGTTCAAAGAGATCCTCGACGAGCCGTGGCTCGAGCGCCATCTGCATATCGCCTTGCAGCACACATCGCACGAGATGCTCAGGATCATGAACCGTCGCAACCGTTTCGAACACGATCTCGAGCTTTTTTCCTTTCTGGGCGAAAAGGGTTTTGCGCTGGGGACCGATTTTATCGTCGGGCATCCCGGAGAGACCCCGCAGCGCTGGGAGGAAGCCTGGGACAATCTGCAACGGCTGCCGTTGACGCATATTCACGCGTTTACCTATTCACCGCGCGACGGGACCCCTTCGGCGTCGATGAAACCGCAGGTAAACGGAGCGGTGGCCAAAACACGTCTGGCGGCGCTGAGCGAGTTGGTTGATGAGAACAACCTCCGTTTTCGCCGGGCCCATCATACGGCGCTGGATGTACTGGTGGAGTCCCGCTCCGATGACGGACTGTTCCACGGCTATGACCAGTATTACAACAAGATCGTCATCGAGAGCAGTGCCGATCTCGAAGGCAATTGGGTCCGTATCGACTCCGCCGACGTAAAAGAGGATCATAATTATGCGGTCGTCTGACAAAGCGAAATGGATCGTGACGGCTTCGGCCGCGGTCTTGATCGTCTTGATCGGTTTTGCGGCGCTGCGCGATTCGGCCAGGGCCGTTTCCGCGTCCAAGCTCGAGTCCATTATGCGGCAGGCGAATGTCAGGGAGGTGGTGCAGAAAGGGGCGGCCTACTATATCGTTACGGACACGGGACGCTACAAGATCGCCCGTTCCCAGACACCGCCGCATCTCTTCGACCATGTCGCTGTCGAGATGAACGACGGAGGGAGGGTCGTCGAAGCGCTGTTGTTCGCATTGGTGCTCATAGGCGGGGCGTCTTTGCTGCTGCGCTACTGGATGAAGCATCGCGACGAGGGCGGCCCCGTTGTCGCCGGCAGTGCGAAGGATACGGAAGAGACTTCCGCCGTCGCTGCAGTACGGTCGGATGTTACCTTCGACGATATCGGCGGTATCAGTGACGTCAAAGAGGAACTCGAAGAGATTATCGACTTTCTGAAACATCCTCAGCGCTACCGTGATTTCGGTGCAAGGCTGCCCAAGGGCGTATTGCTCGTCGGTCCTCCCGGTGTGGGAAAGACGATGATCGCAAAAGCGGTCGCAGCTGAAGCGGATGTGCCGTTTTACTATCAGAGTGCGTCGTCGTTCGTTCATATCTATGTGGGAATGGGGGCCAAGCGGGTCAGTCAGCTTTTTCGTGCCGCCGGAGCCAATGCGCCGGCGATCATCTTTATCGACGAGATTGATGCCGTCGGCAAAGTCCGCGACGGCGGCAGCAACGACGAGCGCGAAGCGACGCTGAACCAGTTGTTGACGGAGATGGACGGCTTCGCCGATTCGAGCGGGGTGATCGTCATTGCCGCGACGAACAAGATTGAGGTGCTCGATCCGGCACTGCTGCGTGCGGGACGGTTCGACCGCCGTATTTTCGTGGACCTGCCGACACCCTCTGAACGCGAGGCGATCATCGGCAAGTATCTTCAGCATATTCCGCACCGGGTGGAGGCGAAAGCGATCGCCCGGATCACGGTCGGCTTCAACGGTGCGGCGCTGGCGGCGCTCGTCAATGAAGCCGCCTTGCATTCGTTGCGCCGGAAACAGCCGTATGTGCGGATGGAAGATGTTCTCGCGGTCAAGGAGAAGGTGGCGTTCGGGAAACGCCGTCTCCCGATTCTCAACGAAGAACAAAAACGCTGCCGTGCGGTCTACCTCGCCGGCAAGGCGGTGGCGGCGGCGTGGTACGATCTGCCGTTCGAAAAAGTGATGCTGGGTTCGGAGAGTATCCGTCCGGCATTGTCGGAGCCGCTGATGCGTCATGAGATCGAAGCGCATGTCCGGCTGCTGCTGGCGGGAAAAATCATGTGCGATATCCGGTTCGATGAACACGCGTCGAGTGCGAGGGAGGATCTCAAAGAGGCGGTACGGCTCTGCGAGTCGATGCTGTTCGATTACGGCATGGGGGAGACGCTGCTGCCGCCGCGAGAGGCGGTGCGCAGTCTGCTGGTGCGGCTCGAAGAAGAGACCCGGACGCTTCTGGCATCGAAATCGGCTGCGGCCGAAGCGATCGAAAAGGTTTTGATGGAGCGCGAAAGCGTTACCAAAGACGAGATCAAAGAGCGGCTCCATGCACTTTTATAGCGGATTTCTGCTGCGCGGCGAGGCGGCGTTTTTCGAACCCTATCTCAAAACAGGCGCGACGAATGTTGCCGGGTTCAGCTACGGGGCCGTCAAAGCGTTCGAATACGTATCGGCGGCTCGGGAACGGGTCGATACACTGCAGCTGTTTTCACCGGCGTTTTTTCTCGGCCGCGATACCCGTTTCAAGCGGATGCAGCTTCGCGGATTCAGCCGTGATCCCGACGCCTACCGTCGCGCGTTTTTGCAAAGCTGCTTTTCTCCGTATCCCGTGCAGGCGGTGGCACCGTCGGACGACGGCGCGGACGATCTCGAAAAGCTGCTTGATTTCCCGTGGCCGGTGGAAGCGCTCGAATCGATAAAAGAGCGGGGGGTCGCCATCGAAGTCTATGTCGGCGAGAAAGATGCGGTAATCGACCCGGTGGCGGCGTTACACCATTTCAAACCTTTCGCGACGACGTATTTCATCAAAGGTGCCAACCATTTTTTACAAGGAGAACGAATATGAACGAGATCAGGATCGGTGTTATTACCGCATCGGACAGAGCGAGTGCGGGAATTTATGAAGATGTTTCCGGAATGGCGATTCAGGAGACGATGCAGGCATATCTCGTCAGTGATTTCGATATCGTCTATCGCTGTATCCCCGACGATCAGCCGACGATCGAAGCGACGCTGAAAGCATTATGCGATGAAGAGGGCTGCTGTCTGGTGGTGACGACCGGCGGAACCGGTCCGGCACCGCGCGACGTCACTCCCGAAGCGACGGAGAATGTCTGCGACAAGATGATGCCGGGCTTCGGCGAGCTGATGCGGCAAGTGAGCCTTCAGTATGTGCCGACGGCGATTTTGTCCCGGCAGACGGCGGGCATCCGCGGGAAATCGCTCATCATCAATCTGCCGGGCAAACCCAAATCGATCCGCGAGTGTCTCGATGCCGTCTTCCCGGCGGTACCGTACTGTATCGATTTGATCGGAGGGCCTTTCCTCGTAACGGACGAGAGTGTCATCAAGGCGTTTCGCCCCAAAGCGAAGTGATGAGCGTTTGAAACATTCCATCGACGATTATACCCACGACCCCAGACTGCAGCGGCCGGACAAGAATCCGGCGCGGCTGGATTTTATCCAGAGCGCGACGGGCCTCGTTCTTGCACTTTTTATCTGGGCGCATATGTTTTTCGAGTCGAGTATCCTTTTCGGCAAAGAAGCGATGCATACGATGACCGTCTTTTTCGAAGGCTACTACTTCTTCGGAGAGAAGCACCCGGTATTCGTGACGTGGCTCGGACTTTTGATCTTCGGTATATTCATCCTGCACGCTTTTGTCGCCCTTCGCAAATTTCCGGCAAGTTACCGGCAGTACCGGATATTCCGCTCGCATATGAAGACGATGAGGCATACGGATACCTCCACGTGGTTTGTCCAGATCGTGACGGGTTTCGTCATGTTCTTTCTGGGGTCCGTGCATCTGTATATCGTCATCTCGCAGCCGGGGGATATCGGCCCTTACGCGTCGTCGGACAGAATGGTGACGGAATGGATGTGGCCGCTGTATATCGTGCTGCTTGTCGCCGTCATCCTGCATGCGGGTATCGGTTCATACCGTCTGTGTCTGAAATGGGGATGGTTCGAAGGAAAAAACGCGAAGAAAAGCCGACGGTTCCTGCGGAAATTTCAATACGGTACTATCGTCTTTTTCATGACGCTCGGACTGCTGAGTATCGCGTCTTATATGAAGATAGGCTACGAACACCGTGCACACGCCGGTGAACGCTATCATCCCGCGTATGAGAAAACGGTGCAGGGAGAACGCCCATGAAAATCGTCTATACGGATGTTCTCGTTATCGGCGGCGGGCTTGCCGGTCTGCGCCTGGCGACGGGTGTGAAAGAACGGGGTCACGACGTGATCGTCTTGACGCTGGTCCCGCCGAAACGCTCTCACTCCGCCGCGGCGCAAGGCGGAATGCAGGCCAGTCTCGGCAATACCGTGATGGGAGAGGGGGACAACGAGGATATTCATTTCGAGGACACCGTCAAAGGCAGCGACTGGGGCGCGGACCAGGAGGTCGTCCGCATGTTCGTCAATACCGCGCCCAAAGCGATTCGGGAGCTATCTGCATGGGGAGTGCCGTGGAACCGTGTCAGACGCGGACCCCGCACGGCGATCATCAATGCCAAAAAAGTGACCATTACCGAAAAAGACGAAGCGCACGGGCTTATCACCGCGCGCGATTTCGGCGGTACGAAAAAATGGCGGACCTGCTACACCTCCGACGGTACGGGGCACAGTATGCTTTTTGCGATGGACAACAAGGCGCATGAAGAGCGGATAGAGGTCCATGAACGGCTCGAGGCAATGGCGCTTATTCACGAAGACAACCGCTGTTACGGCGCCGTGGCCCGCAACCTGATGACCGGCGAACTGGTCGCCTATATCGCCAAAGCGACGACGGTCGCCACCGGCGGTTACGGGCGCATCTACAGTGTCTCGACCAATGCCGTGATCTGTCAGGGGATGGGGCAGGCGATCGCTCTGGAGACGGGAGTGGCGACGCTGGGGAATATGGAAGCAATCCAGTTTCATCCGACGGCCATCGTTCCGGTCGGAATCCTGACGACCGAAGGATGCCGGGGTGACGGCGGGATTCTTCGTGACGTCGACGGCTACCGGTTTATGCCCGACTACGAACCGGAGAAAAAGGAGCTGGCCTCGCGCGATGTCGTTTCGCGCCGAATGACCGAACATATCCGCAAGGGCAAAGGTGTCCCTTCGCGCTACGGCGATCACCTCTGGCTGGACATCACCATCCTGGGGCGGGAACATATCGAAAAGAACCTCCGCGAGGTTAAGGAGATCTGCGAGAACTTCCTGGGGATCGATCCGGCGAAGGAGTGGATACCCGTGCGGCCGACACAGCACTACTCCATGGGCGGAATCCGGACGAATCACAGGGGTGAGTCCCAGACGCTGAAAGGGCTGTACTCGTGCGGCGAGGCGGCCTGCTGGGATCTGCACGGCTTCAACCGTCTCGGCGGAAATTCAGTCAGTGAAACGGTTGTATCGGGAATGCTCGTCGCGGAATACATTTCCGACTTTTGCGACAGTGACGACAGCCGGGTCGATATCAAGACCTCCGTGATTGAACGATTCGTGAACGAACAGCGGAGCAAGCTCGAATGCCTGTTGCAGACCCGAAACGGCGAGGATGCTTATGTGCTCCGCCGCGCCATGGAGAAGATCATGATGGAAAAAGTCGGGATTTTCCGTAACGGCAAAGACCTCAAGGCGGCGGTCGAAGAACTCGAGCAGCTGCTGATCCGGAGCCGGAATATCGAAGTATTCCGATCCAAATCGACGGCTGCCAATCCGGCGCTGGTCAACGCTTACCGCACACAGCGGATGCTCAAGGTGGCTTTGACGGTCGCCTACGGGGCGCTGCTGCGCACCGAGAGCCGCGGCGCGCACGCGAGGGAAGATTATCC
>JALWNV010000318.1 GCA_027083665.1 Helicobacteraceae bacterium | reverse complement strand
AAGGCGGATTTTTTAAAATCGGAGCGGTCGCGGCCACGTCAACCCGCGGATCTCGACGAAAAAAGACCAGAAGGTGTTCGAAACGCCGCACGACATCGCCGAGATTCCCGCCGATGCCGACCGTGACCCGATACCGGTGCGCCGATGCCCCGAACCCCGCGGGAAACCGCGGTCTCCTGATCAGGGTCAGTTCGTCGTCGAGGCGGCGTCTGAGCATTACGCCTGCGGCTGCTGGGCCTGCTGCGCTTTCTGCGCGGCGGCGATTTCATTGAATATCTGTACCATTCCGATCATGGCGAGATGATATCCGAACGGCCCGAAACCGACGACGGAAGAGGAGCAGACCGGTGCAATCATGTTGGTCTTGCGGAACTCTTCGCGGCGGGCGATATTGCTGATATGCACTTCGATCGTCGGAAGCCCTACCGCGGCAATAGCGTCACGGATCGCAATGGAAGTATGCGTATAGGCTGCCGGATTGATGATAATGCCGTGGGCATCGCCGTAGCACTCCTGGATCTTGTCGACGATCTCGCCTTCGAGGTTGCTCTGGAAAAATTCGATTTCGATCTTGTTTTGCTCCGCGAACTCTTTCATCTGCTGGTGGATCTGCTCGAGCTTCATCGGTCCGTAGATCTGCTGCTCACGGATACCGAGCATATTAAGATTGGGTCCCTGGATGACTGCGATTTTCATTGTATTCCTTATGTGGTTTTAAATTGGAGTGGATATTATACGCTCCCATATATTAAGGGTACCTCTAAAGGAGCGATTTCGTGACCATCATCAACCCTTCCGCACTGCTGACCCCCGACGGGATCGTCACGGGAATGGCCGTCGCATTCGACAACACCGTCCGGGCCGTCGCACCGAAAGCGCAACTGCTGCGCGACTATCCCGATGCCGATCTTCTCGAACACGATCGGCCGACACTGCTGATGCCCGGACTTGTCAACGCGCATGTACACCTGGAATTCAGCGCCAACAAAACGACACTGAAATACGGCAGTTTCATCGAGTGGCTCTACAGCGTCATCGAACATCGCGAGAGCCTGATCGACGCCTGCGACCGCGACTGTCTCGACCGGACCGTCCGGACCATGCTTGAAAACGGCATCACCGCTTTCGGAGCAATCAGTTCGCACGGCACGGATCTCGAAGCGGCGGCGGCCGCGCCGCAGAAAGTCGTTTTTTTCAACGAAGTGATCGGCTCGCAGGCGGCAATGGCCGATGCACTCTACGCGGACTTCGTCACCCGCCTCGAGGCATCCGAAGCACTGCGGCGCAGAGGATTCCATCCCGCCGTCGCCATTCATTCGCCCTATTCGGTCCATCCCGCCTTGATCAAAAAAGCGCTACAGCTCGCCAGGACACGTGATCTGCTCACAACGGCGCACTACCTCGAAAGCCCGGCCGAACGCGACTGGCTCGATCGAAACGAGGGGGATTTCAAGCCCTTCTTCAACGACCTTCTGCAACAAAGTTACGCCGTCAACGACGCCCGGAGTTTCCTCGAACTCTTCGCCGAACAGCCGACACTGATGACCCATGTCGTCCATGCCTCCGATGACGAGCTCTCTCTCCTTGCGGCCGGCGGCCATACCGTCATACACTGCCCCGTTTCCAACCGCCTGCTGGGCAACGGCGCAATCGATCTCGCGGCATTGCAGCGGCACGGCATCGGCTGGCTCACCGGTACCGACGGATTGAGTTCGAATTATACGCTCGATCTGTTCGAAGAGATGAAAATCGCGCTGTTCATGCACAGCGGCGCCCCGCTTGAACGGCTCGCACAGCAGTTGCTCAACAGTGTCACCGTCGACGCGGCAAATGCGCTTCGGCTCAACTGCGGCAGGATCGCCGAAGGCAAAGACGCCGATATGCTGTGGCTCGAACTTGACCATGAACCTCATCCTCAGACACCGCTGCACCTGCTGCTGCGGCGCTATCCCCTGTTGCAAATCTATATCGACGGTATCCCCCGCAAAGGCGCGCGTTCATGAAAGAGACACTCCGGAAAATTGTTTCACCGATCGGAAAAACGGTCGACTACATCCAGAACCATTTCAAAGCAATGCTCTTTTTGCTGGTACTGTTCTTGCTGCTGGCACCGGCGCAGGAAGAGCGCCTGGTACCCAACAACCTTCAATCAATCGAACTGACCGGACCGATCTTCGACACGAGCGAAATCGTCAAAGAGCTCGACGACGCCGCCTCG
>JALWNV010000317.1 GCA_027083665.1 Helicobacteraceae bacterium | reverse complement strand
CTTTTTTCTCATAGCCTTTTTGCACGACATCGATGATGCGTGTCGCGTCGCCGCCGATACTGCCGGGAAGGACCTGATTGAAAAAGGTGCCTTTGAAGTAGCTCTGGACATAGAAAGAGACTTTTTCGTTGAAGCCGAGTTGTTTCATGATCAGCCGCCAGCGGTAGGCGGCAAGAAAGGTACTGGCCGTTTGTGCGATGAACGCGAGCAGGATGTAGCCGCCGTGGGATTTGGCCAGAATGTGCAGCAATTGGTCGACGTCGATGTATTTGAGCAGGATATAGAAGATGGCGACGGTAACGGTCAGTTTGACGGCGGTCTTGACGTGTTCCATCGGCATCCTTTCAAAAATGCGGTAATTTTAGCCTAAGATGCGTAAAAGCGCGGTTAGAAAGTGTTCGGCTGATGCCTGCTATAATCACGCCATGAAAAAAATGACATGGAAAACGCTGCTGTCTGATGCGGCACTGTACAAAAGGCGTATTGCGGCGGGACAGTCCGTAGCGGTTCTTGCCGTGCTGATATCGCTGCCGGTACCGCTACTCTTTCCGCTGCTTGTCGATCAGGTGCTGTTACAGAAACCGGGAACGCTGACGCACCTGATCGATTGGCTCTTCGCTCCCGAACATCCGTGGGGCTATATTTTGATTGTCTTGTTTACGACGTTGTTTCTGAGGACGATGTTCGTCGCTGCCAACGTGTTTCAGTCACGCCTGTTCACGATCATCTCCAAGCATCTCGTCTTTCTCATCCGCAAGCGTATCCTCGAACACCTGCGTCATGTCTCCGTCGCCGAATACGAGGCGCTCGGCGGCGGCGGTGTCAGTGCACGGATGGTAACGGACATCGATACCGTCGATGCGTTTATCGGGGTGAGCATCGGGCGCTTTTTCGTCTCAATCCTTTCGCTGGTCGGGGTGGCGGCGGTACTGCTGTTTATCAACTGGCAGCTCGCGCTTATCATCTTGCTGCTCAATCCGGCGGTGGTGGCACTGACGACCTTTCTCGGCCGCCGGGTCCGAAAGCTCAAACGGACTGAGAATCAGAAGATCGAACGGTTCCAGAACCGGCTGTCGGAAACGCTGGACCTTTTCGTGCAGATCCGTACCTACAACCAGGAACGGCGTTATATCGAGCGTATGATCGAGGATGCGAAAGCGATTGAAAAGGCTTCGACACAGTTTGGCTGGAAGAGCGAAGCGGCGGGGCAGATTTCGAGCCTGCTGTTTCTCGGCGGGTTCGAGTTTTTCCGTGCCGCGTCGATGCTGATGGTGCTTTTCTCGTCGCTTTCCATCGGGGAGATGTTCGCGGTGCTGGGGTATCTGTGGTTTATGGTCACACCGCTGCAGGACATGCTGCAGATCATCTTCAGCTATCAAAACGCCACGGCCGCGCTCGAGCGGCTCAATGCGCTGTTGGCGCTGAAACAGGAGCCATCCTATCCGCACGAGGCCGATCCGTTCGAAGGGAAATATGCCAACAGCGTTTCGCGCGGACAGGTCGATTTCGGCTACGGGAGCAAACAGGTGCTGCATGCGATTTCGATGCGGATCCCCGAAGGCAGGACCGTCGCGCTTCTTGGACACAGCGGCAGCGGAAAGACGACGCTGGCACAGCTCATTCTCGGGCTCTATCCGCCGGCGTCGGGTCGAATCTGTATCGACGACGTGCCGGTGGAAAAAATCGGTCTCGACGTTGTGCGCGAGCATGTGGCACTGGTATTGCAGACGCCGAAGATGTTCAACGACACGCTGCGGCAGAATCTGACGCTCGGCCGCGATATTCCCGACGAGAAACTCTATGATGTCCTGCACGTCGCGCAGCTCGACGACGTCATGGCGAAGCTGACCGACGGGCTCGACACGATGATCGGAAAGGACGGCATCAGGCTCTCCGGCGGTGAACGACAGCGACTGGCCATCGCACGGATGCTGCTGCACGAACCCAATGTCATCATTCTCGACGAATCGACCTCGGCGCTGGACGTACAGACCGAAGGGCGGCTTTTCACCTCACTGTGTGACTATCTCGAAGGCAAAACGACCCTTATCATCGCCCACCGTCTCAGCACCGTTGAGCATGCGGATTACGTTTATTTCCTCGACAAAGGGCGGATCGTCGAAGAGGGAACGCCGAAGGAGCTGCTGGAAAAAGAGGGGTTCTATCGGCGCTTCGTAAAGCAGCAGAGTAACTGAAAGAGCGCTTTTTTACACAGAAAGCCGGAGGCTGTTC
>JALWNV010000316.1 GCA_027083665.1 Helicobacteraceae bacterium | reverse complement strand
GAGGGGGAGTGTTACTTTTTTGCCGATGAGATCTTTATAGCGTTCGTCATCGGGATGGACCATGACGGCGGTATCGCCGAAATAGGTCTCGGGGCGGGTTGTCGCGACGGTGATGTGGCCGCTGCCGTCGGCGAAGGGGTAGCGCATATGGTAGAAGTGCCCCTGATGCTCTTCGTACTCGACCTCGATATCGCTGAGCGCGCCGTCGTGGGTACACCAGTTGACCATATAGTTGCCGCGGACGATGAGTCCCCGGTCGTAGAGGTTGACGAAGGCCTCCCTGACGGCACGCTTGAGCCCCTCGTCCATCGTGAAACGTTCGCGGCTCCATGCGGGGGAGACCCCCATTTTACGCAGCTGTCCGACCATGATGCCGCCGGATTCCTCTTTCCATTTCCAGACACGCTCCAGAAACTTTTCGCGCCCGAGCTCCTCTTTGGTCGTGCCTTCGGCGAGCAGCTGTTTTTCGACGACGTTCTGCGTGGCGATACCGGCGTGGTCGGTCCCGGGCTGCCAGAGGGTTTTGTAGCCGTCCATGCGCTTGTAGCGTACGATGATGTCCTGCAGGGTGAATGTCAGCGAGTGGCCGATATGCAGCCGGCCCGTGACGTTGGGCGGCGGCATCATGATGGCGAAATTTTTCCCTGCTTTCTGAATCGCTTTGTTGCCGTCGATCTCGAAATAGCTGCGGCGTTCCCACAGCGGATAGTAGGCGGATTCCACCGCTTTGGGATTGTAGGTTTTTTTGGACATGGGGCGTGCCTTTGGTATGGGTTTCGTGCAAAAAAGCATCTGCAAAATTTTAGGCGGATTATAGCGAAACGGAGGTAAAATGCCGGACTTTCCGAAGCGATGTGTGCCGCGGAGGATGCCGCCTGTTTCTCTGCGCCGCATCGTTGTTTACACATCCTTCATCAAAACAGGGATTTCTTTGCCATTATCGCGTCTTAACGAAGAGCAGTACCGTGCGGCAACTGCCGCTTTCGGCCACAACCTTATCATCGCTTCCGCCGGAACGGGCAAGACCTCGACGATCGTCGGGCGTATCGCACATCTGCTTGAACAGGGCGTGCAGCCGCACGAGATTTTGCTGCTGACGTTCACCAACAAGGCGGCGGCCGAAATGGTCGAACGTGTCGCGGCGTTTTTCGGGGCGGAGACGGCGGGGAAGATCGACGCGGGGACTTTTCACGCCGTCAGTTACCGTTGGCTCAAACGCCGTCAGGGCAAAGTGGTGCTCAAACAGCAGCGCGAGCTCAAAACGCTCTTTCGCAGCGTGTACGAAAAGCGGAGTTTTCACCATCTCGAAGGCGAGAACGAGCCCTACGGCGCCAATTACCTCTACGATCTGTATTCGTACTACCAGAATACGGAGATGGAACAGAGTTTCGAGATGTGGATCACGCAGCGGCAGGAGGAGCATGACCGTTTCGCGATGATCTACGCCGATATCGTCGACGAGTTCGAAGCGCTCAAGACCCAGTACGGCTTTTTGAACTTCAACGACTTGCTGCTGCAGATGCGGCAGCTGTGCGAGCGGACGGAGCTTGGCTACCGGGAGGTGCTGGTGGACGAATATCAGGATACCAACGCCCTGCAGGGCACCCTGATCGATGCGATGAATCCGCCTTCGCTTTTTTGCGTCGGAGATTACGACCAGTCCATCTATGCTTTCAACGGGGCCGATATCTCGATCATCGGTTCGTTTTCGAAAAAATACCCCGATGCCGTTGTCCATACCCTGTCGAAAAATTACCGTTCGACGGTTCCGATCCTCTCCTTGGCGAACAAAGTGATCGCCAACAACGCCCGTATCTACCCGAAAAAACTTGAAGTGACCCGAAATCATACCGCCGCACCGCCGAAGCTGCTGGTCTACGAGGAGCTTTTCGAGCAGTATCACGGTATCGCGGAGATGATAGGTGCAAGCACTACGCCGCACGATGAGATTGCGGTGATTTTCCGGAACAACGCCAGTGCGGACGGGATAGAGGCCGCCTTGCGCGAACGCGGCATCGCCTGCCGCCGCCGCGGCGGGGTCAGTTTTTTCGATGCCAAAGAGGTCAAACTGATCCTCGATATCTATACACTGCTGGTGAATGAAAACGATATGATGGCGTTCATCCATGTCTTCGAACACGCCAAAGGGGTGGGAAGTGCCCTGGCGAAAGAGCTCTACGTCGCGCTGCAGTTTCTCGGCGGCGGTTCGATGTTGCGCGGGCTGTACGCGCCGGA
>JALWNV010000315.1 GCA_027083665.1 Helicobacteraceae bacterium | reverse complement strand
CTTCAGCCCCACCTCCGAAGCGTCCACCGCATGGCAGATATGCCCGAGCTTGGCCGCGAAGCAGGCGTTGCGCCCCTCCCCTTCTCCGAGAAAAAGAATCTCGCTCTGCGGCGGAAGCTTTTCGATGATATACTGCAGATACATGTTCGGGCGTTTCCCGTACAGATAGCCCTCTTTCGAAAACTTCTCATCCCATATCTTTCCGATTCCCATCGAACGCTCCTTTGTTAACGAAACTACTTCTCAACGCCGTCGAGAACCGGAACGAATTCACATGCCTCGAGTTCTTCTTCGAACAGCCGTTCGCCTATTTTAACATAGCGGACAATCATTTCGCCCTCCTCCCGCCGCATCGGCGCCACGATGATCCCGCGCGGTGCGAGCTGATCGATCAGTTTCTGCGGAATCTGCGTCGCCGTCGCCGAAAAGAGAATGCGGTCAAAAGGCGCATAGGCGCTCCAGCCGTTTTGGCCGTCGTCGGTCCGGGTATGCACGTTGGTGATACCTTCGCTGCGAAACCGCCGTTTGGCCTCGAGCATCAGCGACTCGATCCGTTCGATGGTGAACACCCCGCGAAACAGGTGCGAAAGTACCGCCGCCTGATAGCCGCTGCCGCAGCCGATCTCGAGCACGCGATCGGCTCCGTCGCTCTGAAGATATTCGCTCATTTTCGCCACCGTCAGAGGCGAACTGATCCACTGCGAAGCGCCGATGGGGAGGGCATCGAGTTTGTAGGCATGCTGCTTGAAACCGCTGGGAACATACGCTTCCCGGTTCGTCGCGGCGATCGCGGCGAATACCCGCTCTCCGATGGGAAACCGCTGCCGGATCGCCTCGGCGAGTTTACGGTTTTTCATCGCGGTGATCATATCCATCAGCGGATACCCACATCAAGATATCGGCGCATTTTAAGCACTTCGGAAGCATCGTAAAGCGCCTTGAGCAGCGGCGCGGCGCCGTTGCGCTCGCAGACACCGTTGGGCGTCACGATCCCGCTGAGGCCCGTCATCTCCCTGTCGGCAGTGTCGCTTTGGAGCACGTAGCACTCATTCGCGATCGCCAGCGCTTTGCCGAGGACATCGAAATGTTCCGCGCGCAACGTCCCCCACTGCGCCGGCACGGCAATGATCTCCGCACCGGCAAGCTGTCTCCACAGTGCGGTGAAACGCAGTTCGAAACAGATCAGGATCCCCATGCGAATCCCCTCGATTTCGAAAATCCCGATATCTTCGGGATTTCCCGCGGCGAACCATTTATGTTCGCCGCCGAAGAGAAACAGCTTCGCCTTCGCCTGCTCGTGAACCATACGGCCCCGATGATAGACCTTGGCGAAATTGTAAAACTTCCCCCCGCGTTTTTCAATCATCGTCAGAATCACCGTCTTGTCCGACGAATGTGCCCTGAGCCCCTTATCGGCCTCCACGGCAAACGCCGCGGCCTCGTCGAAACGGTCGTAATCGAAATTGGTCAGACAAACCTCCGGCGCCGTGACGACGGCATCGGCCGGTGCCGCATCGACGAGCGACAGCAGTGTGGCAAGATTCTTTTCGTAGGAGTGCCCCCGGGTGGAAAACTTCAGGGTACACAGCGGGCGCTGCTTAAAAGTCGTCAAAACTGAGGCTGCCTTTGGAGTAGTTGGTCACCGTCCCTTCGAAGAAGTTGGTCTTCTGATCATTGAACTTGGCAAAATCGTCCACCCACTTGATGGGATGCGATACACGGTAGATCGGCTCGAAACCGACCGACGCCAGACGATCGTCCGCCAGATACCGGATATACTGCGCGACGATATCGTTCGTCAATCCCAGAATCTGCCCTTGCGTGATGTACTGTCCCCAGGCCGTTTCAAGTTCCACCGCCTGCTCGAACATCTCGTAAACTTTCGCCTTGAGCGCCTCGGTAAAGAGATCCGGACGTTCGCGCTTGAGCGTATTGATGATATTTTGAAACAGCACAAGGTGCGTCACTTCGTCACGCTGGATAAAGCGAATCATCTGCGCCGATCCCAGCATCTTGCCCGAACGCGCCAGCGTATAGAGATAGGTGAAACCGCTGTAGAAATAGATCCCCTCGAGAATCTGGTTGGCAAAGCAGGCCAGCACGAAATTGTATTCGCTCGGATCCTCCGAGAGCTGTTCGTAAACTGCCGCGATGGCGTCATTTTTGCTTTTGAGCATCATATCGCGGCGCCACAGTTCGTAGATCTCCTCGCTGTTTTGCGAGATGGAATCGACCAT
>JALWNV010000314.1 GCA_027083665.1 Helicobacteraceae bacterium | reverse complement strand
GTATTGCCGTAGCAGTGTGATGATCTGTCTGCGCTGATGTTTGCGGGCGACTTTCATCGCATTGAGTCCCTGTGCGGAGGTAAGGTTGGCATCGCATCCGCACTGTAGCAGGAATTCTACGATTCGGATATGGTTGTAATAAACCGCCAGCATGAGTGCACTCCAGCCGTAGCGGTCGATCCGGTCGATCTCCGCATAGTTTTTCAACAGAATTTCCACCGCATATCGGCGGCCCATCGAAGCGGCGACCATCAGCGGCGTCCGGCCGTTTCTGTCTTGCCGGTTGACATCGCTTCCAAGTTGCAGCAGCAGACGCAAATGGGCTTTGTCTTCTTCGTCCTGCCGGCGTGCGGCGGCATGAAATAGCGGTGTCCATCCGGAACGGTTCGTCGCGATATCGCAGTGCGCCCCTCTGTCGAGCAGCATCGTCTGGATGTCGCGAAAGCCGTCGGCCGCTTCGGGATAGCGCTCGATGGCCCGGTGTACCAGGCTCAGCGGGGTATGGGGGCCGTCGACACACAAAATGTTGGCACCGTTTTCAATCAAACACTTCGCACCTTCGGCATTGCCGTTTCGCAGAGCCAGGGTCAGTGCGGTGGCCTGATTGTTGGTTCGGTGTTCGAGTGTTGCGTTTCGCGCGATCAGGATGTTTAGAACGTTGATGAATTTCGGATGGGAGGCGGCGATGATCAACGGGGTGATGCCGTGAAGGTCGGCGCTGTCGATATCGAGTGATTTGTTGAGCAGCCAGATGATGAGTTTCGGGTTGTTGCCGAAAACGGCATGATGCAGCAGGGTGCGGCGGCGATCGTCTTTTTCTCGCAGCTGTGCGGCAGTCGGCCGGGTATGGACAAGTGCATGGAGGTTACCGGCGGCAGCGAGTTTGAAACGGTCGGTATTGATGCCGATCTCTTCGACGAGCGGGCGGGTTTCTTTGAGCAGTGCCGCCACGGCAGTGTCGTGAAACGTTTTGGCGATCTCAAGCGGTGTCAGATCCTCTTTGCCTTTTTGCATGGGATCGGCTCCGTATCGCAGCAGTTGAAGGACATTCTGCGGCTGCCGGAGTTTGACGGCATAGTGCAGGGCGCTGTCGCCAGACCGGTCGGCAAGGTTGGGATCGGCACCGTACAGCAGCAATGTCTGTACGATCGCATGTCTTTCGGAAACGATGGCGAAAATCAGCGGCGGCGGATGTCCGAAAACATGATGATCGACATCGAACCCCTCTTCGATCATGCGGATGACCGCAGGGGTGTCGTCGGCCCGGACGGCGTTGTAGAAAGCATCGCTTTTGTGCTCGATGATCTCGGCGTGCATCGGATCGTACATCGGTGTTTTGAGGATCAGAGAACTGTACAGACGCTCCATAAACGGCATGAATCTTTTCCTTTTTTATCTATGATAGCACAAAAAGAGGAAACAAAGAGGTATATCGTGCAGGGGGACGGAAAGGGGGAAGGCAAAGGCATGACGCCTTTGCGGGTCCGAAAAATTACTTGATGATTTCGAACGGGTTGACGACGACTTCCTTGCGGGAGATCGTATAGGGGATGATCGCGGCGGCACGGGCACGTTTGATCGTGACGGCAACCATATCCTGGTGACGCTTGCAGTTGCCTGTCAGGCGGCGCGGCATGATCTTGTAGCGCTCGGAGAGCGAGTGCTTGAGGGAAGCGGCGTCTTTGTAATCGATGAAATCGACTTTCGCTTCACAGTATTTACAATAACGTTTTTTGTATTTGCGTTTTTCTGCCATGGTATTTCCTTATGTCTAAAATGGTATTTCGTCTTCGTCGATATCGATTTCGGGAAGATTGTTTTCCGGCATCGAGGGCTGCGGCTTGGGCGGTTGGTACGCGTTTTGCTGCGGCGGCGGGTTGTACCCCTGCTGCGGCTGCTGTGCGGACGGACCGTTTTGCTGCGGCTGCGGCGGCGTGTAGCCCTGCTGCGGCGCATTGTATCCGCCGGGGTTGTCGCCGCGCGAATCGAGCATCTTCATCTCTTCGACGTTGATCGAGTGCTTCGAGCGTTTCTGCCCGTTTTGGTCGGTCCACTGTTCAAGCATCAGCCGGCCTTCGACAAGGACTTTGCTGCCCTTGCGAAGGTACTGGTTGGCGACCTCGGCGCTGCGGCCGAAAAAGGTCAGGTCGATGAACATCGTCTCGTCGACCTGCTCACCGCTTTGTTTTTTGAACTTGCGGTTGGTAGCGATACCGGTTTTGACGATTGCCATGCCGC
>JALWNV010000313.1 GCA_027083665.1 Helicobacteraceae bacterium | reverse complement strand
GGACATCACCCTCTGTTTTTTCCTTGCCTTCTACCGCCTTTTCCGCTACCGGCTCGACCGCCGCCTTCGCCGTCTCTTTTTCTGTTGTGTCCGCCATTTGTTCCGAGGCGCCGGAAACCGCATTCTGCCCCGCTTCGGACGGAACGGCAGACTTTGTTTCTTCTGATGCAGACGTTTCAGGCTCCGCTTTCTTCTCGCTTTTCTTGACAACGCGTACTTTCGGCTTCGGCGGGGCCGGCGGAGTCCCGTTAATGATAAAGTTAACGATCTTTTCCGCTTCTTCCATTGAAACGGAGTTCGAAGCCGTCTTGATTTTTTCCATACCCATGGCCTGGGCTTTTTCGACGACCTCTTTTGAGGCGATACCAAGTTCCTTGGCAATCTCGCTTACTCTAACTTTGTCTGACATCAGTGATGATCTCCTTTAATTCGATCAGCAGGCGTTGCGTTTCACCGCTCTTGCACTGTCGTGCAAGCGCTCTGGCGGTTTGTTTTGAAGTGAAACATTCTGAACAGAGGTAAAAGCTTCTTCCTGCGCCGCTGTAAGGCAAAAGAGAACGTTCTACACACTGTAGCCGAAGCAGCGCGCTCTGATCATCCCGCTTTCGGCAGGCTATACACATGCGTACAGGTTCAGAATATTTTTTCGGCATTATATCTAAATTTTCCTTGAAAAGCGCCGACTCAGCGTTCGGTAACCAATCCATGGTTGTCAAGATCGAGAATCTTTACCGTGTAATGCGTGAACCGCTGCTCAAGCCGCTGGGCCAACGGTTTCGCATCTTCGTCATAACAAAGACTGAAAAATGTCGAACCGCTTCCCGAAAGTGTGCTCATCAGCGCACCGTGTTCGTACGCCGTTTTCTGAACCGTGAACAGCTCCGGCATCATTTTCATGCGGATCTTCTGATGAAAACGGTCCTGAGTCGCGATTTTGAGCATCTCCCAGTCTTCGTTGAAAAACGCCGCGACCGTCAATGCCGCATGCGAAAGATTGAATACGGCGTTTTCCTTGCTGTACGATTTGGGCAGAGTCGTCCGGGACCGCGCGGTCGAAATCGGCTTGTTCGGTATGACGACCACGGCCTTGAGATACTCCGGCAAATGTTTTTTCTGTGAAAAAACTTTTTGCTTTTCGATCGTCGCCACGTTGAAACCGCCCATGACGGCCGGTGTGATATTGTCCGGATGCGGTTCGTAGACCAGTGCATGATTCAAAATCCGCCGCTTGGAAACACGAACACCCGCAGCTTCATGGGCCGTGGCGATCGCGCTGACTATTACCGCGGAGGAACTTCCCAGCCCGCGCGAAAGCGGAATGCTGTTGAAAAACTGGAATTTGAAATTCTGACGTTTCTGGGTAAGACGGTGATAATGATCGTTGAAAATACTTACGAACATATTGTTTCCCTTGAGGCGGGGGTTGTTCTCACCCTCACCTTTGATGGAAACGCTGAAAAAACGCGACGGTTTGAATTCGACCCGATTGCGAAGGCCGAGCGAAAGGCCGAGCGAATCGAATCCGGGTCCGAGATTGGCACTGGTGGCCGGTACACTGATGGTCAATCGCGCTCCTTATCCGACCGCGCCGATCCCGTAGAAGGGAAGCGATGCATCGGTAAAATCATTATTGTCTATACATGACGGCAACTTGAATTCGGCCGAAACCGGCGCGTCGAACTTTTCCGTCTTGATCGTCGATGAAGTTTTAACAAAATAGAGCTTTCCTACCGCTTTGACCGGCCGGTTTCCGTTGAAGTAAAACGCATCCGCCGCCTGTAACGGTATCTCTTTGACGATACTGAGCGTTTTGAGAAAAATATATGCGACCTTGATTGCCATAAAACTGCCCGGCCCGTTGGCATAGACAATGCGTCCGAGCTGGTATCTGCTCAAAATATCGTCGAAGAGTGCGGGCAGCGCTTCGGAACTCTGAAGCGGCGACGTCAGGACCTCAATCCGTCTTCCGTCTTTGTAGATACCGACAAGAACCGGAGTCGTCAGTGCAACGACTACGGCCTCAAGCATATGCTTTGGCCATCGCGCCGGCCTCGACGGAGGCCAACTCGACAACCTCATAGTTTGCCGGATCTTTCAGCAATGCCAGCGTCAGCTTGTGATTGAGATCATGACTGCCGGCAAACGCCTCGTATTCTCCGATAAAGTTGACTCCCAGCAGCGACATGTCACCGATGGCGTCAAGAATTTTATGACGCACAAACTCGTCGCTATAGCGCAGCCC
>JALWNV010000312.1 GCA_027083665.1 Helicobacteraceae bacterium | reverse complement strand
CACGCGAAATCGATCTGGAGAGTTTTCTGCAGCAGTGGTACGTGGACGAGGCGGAACTCAAACGGCGTATCGAGACGCTGCTGCTGCAGCGGCCGCAGTGTACGCTGGGCGAGGTGGTGGCGCATTTCGGTGCGGACAAGGGGATCGCCGAGCTGATCGGCTATTTCAGTATCGCTAGACAGCGTGCGACGGCGCGGATCGACCGGACGCGGCAGGAGCGGATCGAGGTGCGCGATTTTGACGGCAATACCAAAACGGTACGTGTCCCCCTGACCGTATTTACAAGAGGATAGAATGATGGAACAACCGGCGCGTGAAGCGATCGTTTTGCTGATGAAGGGGCTGTTCGAGCGCAGCGACAACGAAGCGGCCTGGGAGGCGTTGACGGGTCCGGCGCACGGTACGATCACGGACTATTTCGATGTGATCGGTCTGGAGCCGGTGATCGACGAGGCGGAAGGATACGCCTTTTTGCGCCAGAAAGCACCGACGGAGGGCGAGGCGGCGCTGCCGCGGCTGATTCCCGCCCGCGAGCTGGGTTACAAGGTCTCTTTGCTCTGTGTGCTGCTGCGCAAGCGTATCGCCGACTTCGATATGCAAAGCGACGATTTTCGCGCAGTGGTGACCAAAGAGGATCTCATCGAACAGCTGCTGCTGTTCATGCCGCAGACTTTCGACGAGGTCAAACTGCGGCGCGAACTCGATACGACGGTCAAAAAGGTCGAGGAGCTCGGGTTTTTGAAAAAGCTGCGCGGTGAGCAGGAGCACTACGAGATCCGCCGCTCGCTCAAAGCTTTCGTCGATGCGCAGTGGCTGGCCGATTTCGACAAAAATCTTCAGGCGTACCGGGAGGCGGGATTATGGCAGTAGAAGCGCGTTTCGATTTCGCCGAGGACAACGCCCATACGGGTTTCCGGCTCGCGCATTTCGAATGGTACAACTGGGGCACCTACGACGGCGATATCTTCTCGCTGGACCTCGAGCGCGAAAACGCGCTGCTTACCGGCGATATCGGTTCGGGCAAATCGACGGTCGTCGATGCGCTGACCACGCTGCTGGTGCCGCACAACCGCATCGTCTACAACAAGGCTGCCGGAGCCGAGAGCCGCGAACGCAGCCTCTACTCGTACATCGTCGGCGAGTACAAAAGCGTGCGCGACGAGACCTTCGGCAGCGCCAGGGCGGCTGCGCTTCGCAATCCCGACAGCACCTTTACGGTGCTGCTGGCACGTTTCGAGAACGAGGGCTACGACGAGCAGCTCACGCTGGCGCAGTTTTTCTGGATCGCCAAAGCGACGGTGCAGAAATTCTACATCGTGTCGCAGGGTTCGCTCGAAATCCGGCGGGACTTTTTCGATTTTTCCGATATCCGCGACCTCAAGCGGCGGCTCAAGAAACTGCCCCATACCGAACTTTTCGACGCTTTCAGGGAATACAGTGCCCATTTTCGGCGCATTATGGGCATTCGCAACGAGCAGGCGCTGCATCTGTTTTATCAGACCGTTTCGCTCAAGGCCATCGGCAACCTTACCGAGTTTATCCGCAACCATATGCTCGAGCCTTCCTCCATCGACGACAAAGTCGATGAGGTGTGCCGCAACTTCGCCGAACTGACCCGCGCGCACAACCTGATCCTGGAAGCGCAGCGTCAGATCGAGATGCTCACCCCCATCGAGAAGGAGAGTAGGCGCTATGAAGCAATGGAAGAGCAGAGGGCGCACTATCGCGCAATGCGCGAGGCGATCGACCCCTTTTTCGCCAAACGGCGCATCGGGCTGATAGATGAAAAACTTGCCGCACTGGAGATAGAGGTTCAGAAGAAGCGCTCCAAAAAAGAGCGCTTGGGCGAAGAGTTGGAACGCAGCGAAAAAACGATGCTGGACCTGAAGCTGGAGTTGCAAAAAAACGGCGCCGACAGGCTGGAGCAGTTGCAGCGTGAAATAGAGCGCGAAGAGAAAGAGATGGCGCAGCGTCAGTCGGCGAAACGGCGTTATGATACGCTGTGCGAGGCGTTGGAACTCGACAAAGCGTCCAACGAGCACCGTTTCCTGAAAAACAGAGAAGCGGCGCAGAAGCGTTTCGAGCAGATAGAATCCGAGGCCGTAAAACTGCAAAACGAAAAAGTCAACAACGGCGTGATATTGGTGCGCTACAAAGAGCAGGGAGAGAAACTGGAGGGCGAGATCGCTTATCTCGAGGCGCGGCGCAGCAACATCCCGACCAAAACGGCGCGACTCCGCGA
>JALWNV010000311.1:2465-9778 GCA_027083665.1 Helicobacteraceae bacterium | reverse complement strand
AGGTGATGGAGGCGATTGGGCCGACGCTCGAGGCGCTGAAGAAGGAACATTTCCATATCGATATTAAAGGCGAAGAGAAAGAGAACGCCAAAACGCAGAGGGAGATGATGCAGGCGGCGGCGGTCGCGATCTTTTTGATCTTCATCACACTGGTATGGCTTTTCGATTCGTTGGGGCTGTCGCTGATCGTGCTGAGCACGATACCGCTGGTGATCGTCGGGGTCTATATCGGTCATTGGATCATGGGGCTGAATATCACCATGACCAGCCTTATCGGTATCGTCGGTCTCGCCGGTGTCGTTGTTAACGACGGGCTGATCATGGTGAGCTTCATCCGCCGTGCCGGGGATGCCGAGGAGCTGATGCGGCTGGCGAAAACGCGGCTGCGCCCGATTCTTATGACCTCCATCACGACGGTACTCGGACTGATGACCCTGATCTTTTTCCCGTCGGGCCAGGCGCAGATCCTGCAGCCCATGGCGGTCTCTCTGGGCTTCGGTCTCGTCTGGGCGACGATTCTCAATCTGATCTATGTGCCGCTGCTGTACGCGGTGGTCTACCGCAAATAAAAGGCGCAGGTTTTTCAGTCGCAAGACCCGGGGTATTGCATCATTTTTCATCCCCCGTTTCCCGCTTCACCGAACATCTTAAATCGCCGGTTTCAGAAATGCCGAAGCGGCAATCGGGCAAAGTCCGAACGGTGATTTTTGCCCTAAGCCCAAAAGGGGTATAATCACGAATTAATTTGACAGGACAGAAGAATGTACGATGCACTTTTTGAAGACGAGGAAGATATTTTCGGCGGTTCGCCGCGCAGCAAATTCATGGACGTGATCTACAACGCCAACCGCAATATCGCGCAAGGCGAGCTGCAGCGCCTGATCGAACGGATGGCCGCGATGGAGCTTCTGTTGTCGAAAACCATGGACGAAGAGACGCTCGAACGGACCCTCAAACAGGTTCAGTTCGAAGAAGCGGATGCGGTGAACGATATTGCGAAGAGTCTTTATATCGAGTCGATG
This sequence comes from Helicobacteraceae bacterium, assembly GCA_027083665.1. Lineage (GTDB taxonomy): Bacteria > Campylobacterota > Campylobacteria > Campylobacterales > Sulfurimonadaceae > Thiomicrolovo. The sequence continues at coordinate 8,756 of JALWNV010000311.1, read as the reverse complement.
GGCAATGTCCTGAGCCAGAGCGAGTAGGGCGGAAATGGGTGACGGCGGTGCGGCGATGATCGGGGCGGTTGAACGGCAGATGGTTCAGATGATCGACGAAGTCGGTTATCCGTACGCTTCGGAACTTTTCGGCAAGCTCAAAGGCGGCAAGCGGCTTCGGGCCAAACTGATCATGATGATCGCGGGCAGCGGCGAGGAGGCCGCGCGCCTGGGTGCGGTGATCGAACTGATTCATGCGGCGAGCCTGCTGCATGACGATGTCATCGACGATGCGGCGCTGCGTCGGGGTGTCCCTTCGGTCAATGCGACCGAAGGAAGCAAGCAGGCGGTGATGCTGGGCGATATTCTCTATTCGAAAGCGTTCAGCGAACTGACGCGCTTCGACGCCGCGATCGCGAAAACGGTGGCGGACGCCGTTACTTCCCTCTCCGTCGGAGAGATGATGGATGTTCAGATGGCGTCGTCGTTTAACGAAGACGAAGAGCGCTATTTGCAGATGCTTTATCTCAAAACAGGCGTTTTGATCGAAGCCGCGGCGAAAAGCGCCGCGATGCTCGCGGGAAAGGATGCCCAAGCCCATGCGCTTTACGGCAAAAACCTCGGGATCGCTTTTCAGATCATCGATGATATTCTTGATATCGTTTCCGACGAGGCGACGCTGGGCAAACCGGCGATGAACGATTACGCCGAAGGCAAATGCACCCTGCCGTACATCTATCTTTACCGGGCTCTGGACGGGGCGCAGGCGCAGCGGCTGAAAGCGATGCATGCGCAAAGGGTATCGCCGGAACAGACAGCATGGATCAAGGCCGGAATGCAAAAATACGGTACGGTTGAAGCCTCCTACGAACGCGCCCGGGCGCTCAGTGAAGAGGCTCTGGCCGCAATCCGCGGCGATACCGCGCTGGAACAGGTGATCGACTCCATGATGCAAAGACGTTTCTGATGCATTATCTGACCCTGAGTTTCACCCATAAAAATACGACGCAGCCAATCCGGGAACAGCTGGCTTTCAACACGGACGAGGAGAAAAAAACCTTTTTGCAGCGCAGCCTCGCCTCGCCGTTCATCAACGAGGCGGTAGTGATCTCGACCTGCAACCGGATCGAGGTTTTCGCCAGCTGCAACAATCCCAACGGGGCTTCGGAGCAGCTCTTCATGCTGCTGAGCGAACATTCGGGGATCGGCCTCGACGAGCTCGAGGGCCGTGCGGATCTGTTCGAGGACCAAAGTGCCATCCACCATCTTTTCAGTGTCGCGAGTTCCCTTGATTCCATGGTTGTGGGCGAGACCCAGATCGCCGGCCAGCTCAAAGACGCTTACCGTTTTTCACTGGAGAACGGTTTTTGTGCGGATAAACTGACCCGGGCGGTCAATTACGCTTTCAAGTGCGCCGCGGAGATCCGCAACGCCACTGATATCTCCTCGAAACCGGTCTCCGTCGCGAGTGTAGCGGTGGCGAAAGCCCGCGAAGAGTTCGGATCGCTGCACGGACGTAACGCCCTGGTGATCGGTGCGGGCGAGATGTCGGTGATCGCGGCGAAAACACTGGTCAATCACGGGGCGACGGTGACGATGATGAACCGTACGCGTGCCGGGGCCGAAGCGATTGCGGAGGAGATCGGATCCGATGTCGTCGATTTTGAACAGCTTTACGATGTTGTGGCGCATTTTGACATGGTTTTTACCGCCACGAGTGCGCCTCAGCCCATTCTCGGCCGGGACGTACCGCTGCGCGACGAACGGCCGCGGCACTGGTTCGATATGGCGATTCCGCGCGATATCGAGGCGATTGAGTTCCCGGAGCTGACGATTCACCGCGTGGATGATCTTAAAAGCACGGTCGAGGACAATATCACGCTCAGAGAAGAAGAAGCCAAGGCGTCGTTCGCCATCGTCGGACGCTACACGGTCGAGTTCTACGCCTGGCTCAAAACCCTCAATATCGAACCCCTTATCAAAGAGCGCTATCTCCGTGCGCGGCAGGCGGCGGAGGAGGAGGCGGCACGTGCGGTCGCCAAGGGGTTCATTCCCGCGGAGTATGCCGAAGCGGCACGGAAGATGTGCTTCCAGGCGCTCAAGCGCTATTTGCATCCGCAGACCGCACAGCTTCGCAAGGTCGCCGAGATCGGCGATATCGACGCTATGATCAGTTCGATCGAATTTATGTTAAACAAAAAAGAGGAGTAAGCCTACCATGCGATTTTCACAGGCGTTTGTCCCTACCGAAAAAGAAGCCCCCAAAGATGCCGTACTGCCGAGCCATATTTATCTGACCCGTGCCGGCTTTATCGCGCAGGTGGCCAGCGGCCTTTACAATTATCTGCCGCTGGGCAAACGGGTATTGAAAAAGATTGAGGCTGTTATCAATGAAGAGATGGCGCATGCGGGGGCGCAGGAGGTCGAGCTGAGTTTCGTCACACCCGCGGAGCTTTGGGAAGAGAGCGGCAGAATCGAGAAGTTCGGCAAGGAGCTGCTGCGCTTCAAAGACCGCAAGGAAAACCTCTTCGTACTCGGTCCGACCCATGAAGAGATGATGGTCAATCTTGTTCGAAACCGGGTCACGAGCTACAAGCAGCTGCCGTTGAACCTTTACCAGATCAAGACCAAGTTCCGCGACGAGGCGCGGCCGCGTTTCGGATTGATGCGCGCACGCGAATTCGTGATGAAAGACGGGTACAGTTTTCATGCGAGTACGGAAGATCTGGACCGGGAGTTTGCGGCGATGGAAGCGGCTTACAAGCGGATCCTTGAGCGTCTGGGACTCGATTTTCGGATCGTTGAGGCCGACAGCGGCGCGATCGGCGGTTCGGGTTCGAAAGAGCTGATGGTGATCGCCGACAGCGGTGAGGACACCCTGGCGGTCTGCGATACCTGCGAGTACGGTGCGAATATCGAGGCGGCCCGCCGCGGTGAGCGCCGGACGGTTCCCGAAGCGCCGGAAGCGGACTTCAACAAGTTCGAGACGCCGGACGTGAAAAGCATCGGTGAGCTCGCGGCCTTTTTCCATGTCGATCCCTACTATACGCTCAAGGCGGTCGCAAAGCGGGCCGTTTACGAAGATGGTGACGAGGTAGTCGTCTTCTTTTTGCGCGGCAGTGACGAGTTGCAGGAAGTCAAGGCCGTCAATGCGGCGGGAGCGCTCGATCTCGTCGATGTCGGCGAGGAGGAGCTTGTCGCGCTGGGACTGGTTCCGGGGTTTATCGGACCGCTCGACCTCGAGGGGGTTCGTATGATCTTCGACGAAGATGTCCGAGACGCGAAACAGATGATCTGCGGCGCGAACGAAAAAGACGCCCATTTTGTGGGGGTCGATCTGAGTGTCCTGCCGAAGCAGACGCAGTATGCCGAACTCTACGAAGTCAAAGCGGGGGACGCCTGCCCGCAGTGCGGGGGGGAGCTGACGTTCACCAAAGGGATCGAGGTCGGCCATATCTTTAAACTCGGGACAGTTTACTCCGCGCCGCTCAAAGCGGAGTTTCTGAACGAAAACGGCAAAGCCGAACCGTTCGTGATGGGAACGTACGGCATGGGCGTCAGCCGGCTGGTCGCCGCCGTTATCGAACAGCATCATGATGATCGCGGATGTATCTGGACCAAAACGACGGCACCGTATCTTGTCAATATCATGGTCTCGAACGTCAAAGACGAGGCGCAGATGGAGCTTGGCGAGGAGCTCTACGCGGCACTGCGGGCCGCCGGGGTGGAGACGATGATTGACGACCGCAGGGAGCGCTTCGGCTTTAAGATGAAAGACGCGGAACTCATCGGCTTTCCGTTGACGGTGATTATCGGCAAAGAACTGGCCAACGGCAATATCCAGCTGTACGACCGTGCCGCAGGCGAAAAGACCGACGTGCCCGCTGCCGAAGCCTACACGCGGATTACGGAGTGGATCGGATGATCTATTTTCTGATCTACCTCTTTTTGGAGGTCGTGATATCGGTCAACATCGCTTCGGCGATCGGCGGGGTGTGGACCTTTGTCGAACTGATCGCCAGCGCAATGGCCGGGTTGGCGATCTTGGCGAACTTTCGGGGAACCCTGGCGGAAAATATTCAGGCCCTGAATCAGGCGCGTATCGATCCGGCGGAGTTCCAGCAGCTCAACCTCTTTACGATTCTGGGTGCTATTTTGCTGATCGTGCCGGGATTTTTAACCGATATCATCGGTATTCTGCTGCAATTTGGTGTCGTTACGAAGATGCTCGTTAACCGATTTGTGGCAAAATCACATACAGATTCAACTTCGTATACCCATACCACTTCAATTCAAAAGGATGAACATGTCATTGATGTCGAAATTATCAGCGACGATACTGATAAGCGCTAGCGTTTTTGCGGCGACCAACAGCGAGGTGGAGTCGTTTCTTTCCAAAACGATCTCCAAAAACCCGGCGGTAACTTCTCTCAAGGTCAAAGTGCTCGAGCGTACGCCGATCAAGACGATGAAAGGGTGGGATGCGTTTGTCGTCTCACTCGATGCCAAAGTCAAACAGGGCAATGCGGAGCGTCCGATCAAGCAGCGCATCATCTATTTCGCCAACGACCGGGTGATCACGTCGGAACTGACCGATCTGAAAACGGGCAAAAGTCTCAAAGACAGCGTCGCTCCGAAATTCAAGGCGTCGTATTACAGAAAATCGAACCTGATTTACGGAAACGAAAATGCCGAACACAAAGTGGCGATCTTCTCCGATCCGCTCTGCCCCTTTTGCCGCGGCTATGTGCCCAAGGCACTGGAGTACATGAAGAAATATCCCGATACGTTCGCCGTCTACTACTATCATTTCCCGCTCGAGCGTCTGCATCCCGCGTCGCCGACACTGGTACGTGCCGCGGTTGCCGCCGAACTGCAAGGGCGCAAAAACGTCATGCTCGACCTTTACAAGGTCCCGACATCGATCACGCGTGAAACGGACGAGAAGAAGATCCTTGATGCGTTCAACAAAGCGGTTAACACCAACCTGAAAGTCAGTGACCTGCATACGCCGATGGTCGATGCCCAGATCGATGCGGACCGGGATGTCATCGACACCATGATGATCGGCGGGACGCCGACGGTCTATTTCGACGGGGTCAAGGACAGCGGAAAACAGCGTTACAAGCAAGTGAAGACCAAATGAAAAAACTGGTGATCGCCACACGCGGAAGCAAACTGGCGCTTTGGCAGTCCGAACACATCAAATCGGTCCTGCAGGAGCAAAATCCCGGTCTTGAAGTTGAACTGAAGATTGTGGTGACGAGCGGAGACAAGATACTGGATGTTCCGCTGGCGAAGATCGGCGGAAAAGGGCTTTTTCTCAAGGAGATCGAAGAGACGATGCTTCGCGGCGAAGCGCATATCGCCGTGCATTCGCTCAAGGATGTGCCGACGGAGATGCCGGAGGGATTGACACTCGCGGCGATCACTGAGCGTGAAGATGTCCGCGACGCACTGTTGAGCGAAAAATATGCGGATATCGATTCACTTCCCGAAGGCGCCGTTGTCGGGACATCTTCACTGCGCCGCCGGATGCAGATTCTGGCTCTTCGCCCCGATCTTGTGATCAAAGATCTGCGAGGAAACGTCGATACCCGCATCCGCAAACTCAAAGAAGGCGAGTATGATGCGATCATCCTCGCCAGTGCCGGGATCAACCGTCTCGGGCTGCTCGACAGTATTGAACACGTCTATCCGATCCCGGTGCATGAGATGACGCCGGCGATGGGGCAGGGGGCGCTGGGGATCGAGTCCGTCGCCGATCCGGAGGTTCTGGCGGTCGCGCAGGGCCTCAACGACGAATTCAGTGCGATCGAGACGACCATCGAACGTGAGTTCGTCGCTACGCTTCAAGGGGGGTGTCAGGTACCGATCGGTATCAATGCCGCGGTACTCGATGACGGGATGATCACGACGACGGCAATCGTCGGGCTGCCCGACGGGACGGAAGTTCTGACCGAAACGGTAGAGACCGCGCGTGATGCGGCGGCGTCGCTCGGACGCAGGATGGCCGAGGATTTCATCGCACGCGGCGCGCGTGAACTGCTCCAACGGGCGGAAACGATGGCGTTCTCGTAACGCGCTTTTCCGGACAAAATGCAGCTGTTAAGGCAGATATAATATTTCATAATGTAATATTGGAAGAAGCAGAAGTCCGGAAAGGATAAAGGATAGAAATGAAAAAAATTATTTTTTCTGCCGTTGCCGTTGCGATGCTTGCCGGAGCCGTAAGCGAAGCCGCCGTGTACAAGGGGCAGCGCGAATTTCACAAGAAATGCAAAAAATGCCATGAAAACGGACAGGAGATCG
>JALWNV010000311.1:0-2455 GCA_027083665.1 Helicobacteraceae bacterium | reverse complement strand
GAGGGACTTGCCGAACTTCATCTCGAGAATCCCGCCGCAAAGAAATCATGGAAGTATTTCAAGAGCAAGAAATATCGCAAGAAAGCCCGGCATCTGAAAGACTTTATGATTGAATATGCCAAAGACGGCGGGAACGTCCCGGCGTGCAACTGAATTTTTGCGGGCCGGGCGGTCCGTACTTCTTTTAATCCCCGTACGATAAAATAACACACTTTAAATTCTGGAGTATCCGATATGGAAAAAATGTGGTCCGGCCGTTTCAGCGCCCAAGCCTCTTCGCTGCTTGATCAGTTCAACGCCTCCATCCTGTTCGACCGCGAACTCTACCGCGAGGACATCGAAGGTTCACTGGCACATGCGGCCATGCTGCAAAAGCAGGGAATATTGACAACCGACGAACTCGATGCGATCCGCAGAGGGATGGCACAGGTCGAAGCGGAGATCGAAAACGGCACTTTCGAGTGGAAAATCAGTGATGAAGATCTGCATATGGCGATTGAGAAGCGCCTGACGGAACTGATCGGCGATGCGGGAAAAAAGCTGCATACGGCCCGAAGCCGAAACGATCAGGTCGCGACGGATTTCCGGCGCTATGTGCTTCGCAAGGACAGGGAGATCGCCTTTCAGCTCAAACAGTTGATAGAGACCCTCGTCGCGATCGCGTCGAAACATACCGAAACGCTGCTGCCGGGCATGACGCATCTTCAGCATGCGCAGCCGATCAATTTCGGCTTTCATCTGCTGGCGTATGCAGGGATGTTCAAACGCGATATCGAGCGTTTTGTCAGCAGCCGCGAACGCAACAATGTCTCTCCGCTCGGCTGTGCCGCGCTTGCGGGAACACCGCACGATATCGATCGGGAGTTTACCGCGCGCGAACTCGGATTCGACAGCGTCAGCATCAACTGCCTCGATACGGTGAGCGACCGCGATTTCGCGCTGGAAATCCTGTTCAATATCTCAACGATGATGATGCATATTTCCCGATTGAGTGAAGAATTGATCCTGTGGTCAAGCTACGAGTTCGGTTTCATCGAACTTTCCGATGAATATTCGACCGGTTCGTCGATTATGCCGCAAAAGAAAAATCCCGACGTTCCTGAGCTGCTACGCGGCAAGACCGGCCGGGTCTACGGGGCGCTGATGGGACTGCTGACAGTGATGAAAGGATTGCCGCTGGCGTACAACAAGGATACGCAGGAGGACAAGGAAGGGGTTTTCGATGCGGTGGCGACGGCGCATATTTCGCTCGATATTCTCAACGAAGCGCTCAAAACAATGACGGTCAAGCCGGAAAATATGCTGGCGGCATCGAAAAAAGGGCATCTGAGTGCGACGGACCTCGCCGACTATCTCGTCGAGTATTGCGGTGTTCCCTTTCGAGAGGCACACTTCATTACCGGAAAAGCGGTGGCCCGTGCGGAAGAACTCGGGATCGACCTGAGCGAGATCACCTACGGGGAACTTCGTGCCATCGACGAACGTATCGGCACGGATGTGACAGAGCACCTGCAGCTGGCACACTCCATGAACGCCCGCACTTCGGCAGGCGGCACGGCGACACTGCGGACACTCGAGCAGATCGTCTATTTCGAAAATTTTCTCAAGGAGCTTGATTTATGAAAGTAACGATTTCCCATTTGGACGCCATGCGTTTCGAAGCGAAGACGGAGAAAGGCGAATCCTTTGTTATCGACTGTCCGGTCATCTCTCCCATCGAATATTTTCTGGCGGGCCTCGTCGCCTGTACGACAAGCGATCTCATCGCACTGCCGAAAAATCAGGGTCATGACGTGACCGGGCTCCGTGTCGAAGGAGATGTCGTTCGAAACGAGACGCATCCGCGCAAGTTCAATACCCTTCATCTGGACTACCGTTTCGACAGTGACGTGGACGATACGACGGCACTGCGCTGGGTCATGGCCAGTATCGAAACCTACTGTTCGACGATCAATACGGTTCGCGATACGACCAAAATCAGTTATTCGGTAACGTATAACGGCAAAAAAATACGGGAAAACGAACGTATCATCAGCGGCGGGGGCAGTGACATCGATTTCGGCGAAATCGATGCCTGCTGCAGCTGATAGTTGAACGCTATTTTTTCAGAAGATTGAGTACCGCGCGGCGGTACTTGATAATGAAGCTGTCGCTGCTGCGGTCGTGCAGAGCGCGATAGCAGGCATTGTTTGAAATATAACCGAGACTTCTCTTGTAGAGGCTGTTGCGCTGATCGGCCGGCAGTGCGTCTTTGACGCCGGCAACGACGCCGAGTGAAAAGCCGTGCGCTTCGGAATAGTAGCGTCCGTTATCTTTGTCGCCGAGGATATAGCGGCACTCTTCTTGAAGCTTCGTATTGAAATTTTTCGCCGAAACCGACGTGGTCGCCGCCGCGGCGACCATCAGAATGACGAGGGAACGTTTGAACATGTTTTTCTCCTTGATTTTCTCGTTT
>JALWNV010000310.1 GCA_027083665.1 Helicobacteraceae bacterium | reverse complement strand
AAGAGGTTCTCCAGACTCGTACTTTTTGTCAGGATGTACTTGGGGTTGAGGGTCTCGAGTGCATCTATGGCTATGGCCGTGTCGGTTGTCGGCGGGGAGATCAGCAGGGCGTTGGAGGTAAAAGCGAAGAGGGTGAACCGGTCCTTGGGATGCAGGGCGCAGAGTTTTTTGATCGCGGCTTTGGCCCGGGCGTAGCGGCTGGGCGGGAGGTCGTCGGCCATCATGGAGTACGAGGCGTCGATGGCGACGATATAGTCGTGGGCATCGAAATGCTCTTCGACATAGCTGTTGTCGATCACCGGCCGCGCGAGTGCGGCGAGCATGAAGAGTGCGGAAGCGAACAACAGTCTGATCTGCCGGGGGCGTTCGTTTCGGCTGAAGCGCCGGTAGAGCAGCACGAGCGGAACAATCCCGAAAAAGGCCCAGCTCTCGAGAAAGAGCATCACCGGCTCCTTTTTTGCATCAGCAGGTAAAACAGCAGCAAAAAGGCTGCGGCCAGCGGGTAGGCAAAGAGCGGATGTTTATTGAGGTAACTGCGTGATCGGATGGCACTGGGTTCGAGTTCGTCGAGCGCTTCGTAGACGGCTTCGAGCTCCGCGGCATTTTTCGCCCCGAAAGCTTTGCCTCCCGTGTCGCCGGCGATGCGCTTGAGCAGCTTCGCGTCATATTCGTCAGGTTTTCCGATCCCGACGGTATAGATTCTGACGCCCGCTTTTTTCGCTTCGGCCACGGCATCTTTGATCCTGGTCGACCCGCTGTTCTGGTAGCCGTCGGTAAAGAGGACGATCACCTTGTTTTTCGCGTGCGAACGGCGCAGCAGGTCGAGCGAACGGGCGATCCCGTCCCCGATGGCGGTGCTGCTGCCGGCCATGCCCACGTCAAGAAAGTCGATCAGAAAGGCCAGTGAATGCATGTCGTAGGTGATCGGGACCGCGGCAAAAGCGTAGGAACCGAAGACGACCACGCCGACATTGTCGTCGTATCGGTGTCGGATGAAGGTGCTCATGAGGCGCTTGAGAATGTCGAACTTCGACGCGTCGCCGTTTTCGGCGCTGTAACCGCTCTCGTGCATCGAGCCGCTCGTATCGACGGCGAAGACGAGATCACGGCCTTTGCGATGCTGCGCGCTTTCGGCATCGTAGGTGACGGGCGAGGCCAGCGCGGTGACCATCAGGGCCAGGATTAGGCTGTAAAGCAGTTTTTCGCGATTGATCAGCGAAAGCCGCCGCTCAAACAGATGGGTATGGACGAAAAGGATCGTCTTTACCGGCAGCGGACATTTGTAGATACAGACGATCAGCGCCAGCAGGGCAAATGCGACAGGATGTTCGAATTCAAAATGCACGGCGCGTTTTGCCTTTGGAGAAGTTTCGGTTCTTAATTATAGCAAAACACAGGAGATTTGCACTTCCTTAATCATCTTTATAATACAATTTAACACCTACATTAAGTAAGGAGAGGGAAAAATGGAGCAAAAAGAGAACGAAGTCGAAACGGTTGAAGCGGCCGAAAGCGAAACGGAAGTCGTCTCTACGGAGGAAGCGACACAGGAGGCGGAAGAGAGCTGCGAAACGAAAAAACCCCGTCCCAAGGGCAAGAAGCAGGCGGTCGCCAAGGCGATCATCTCCGAAGCGCAGCGGGAGGTGATCAGCGCCGAGGAGGAGATCGCGGAGTGTTTGGACAATATCCGCAAGGATCTCGAAGCGTTCGAAGCCTACGAGCGGGCGGAAGTGGCTCCCGTTCTCAAAGAGAGTCACACCCTGCTGCAGCAGACGGGCATCGGTGAGCTCCCGGAAAAACCGTTGCCGGGCGAGCGGGTCGATCTTGAAAATCCCGAGGTGGAAAAGATCGAGATCAAACCGCTCTCCTCGGGACGTTTCGGAGCATTTTTTACGGGACTGATCGCTGCGGCGGCGACGGTCGGAGGCTGGTACTACTTCGCCGCGACGAAGATGGGGCTTCCGCTCGTACCGAAGACCCTTCCGACGCCTGACGAAGCCAAAGCGATGCTCGCGACGGTTTCGGAGGTTGTCAAGGATCTGGGGCTCGGTACCGGGTTCGAGATCGGTGCCGCGATCGTCGGCGGTTCGGCCCTGCTCGCACTGTGGATCGTCTACGCCGTGATGGTTTCGATGCGCGCGTCGAAAAACCTCAGAATCGCCGAGAAGATGGAAGAAGAGGCCTCTTTTTACTGTACGAAGAAAAAAGAGTGTAAAGAGAAGATGAAACTGGTGCGCGAACACCTGAACGATC
>JALWNV010000309.1 GCA_027083665.1 Helicobacteraceae bacterium | reverse complement strand
CCGCCCTGACGCTGCTGATCGATAACGCGCCGGCGGAAGTCCAGACCGGCGACTTGCTCTTCACCCGCTACGGCGCTTCCGGCTTCGCCGTACTCGATCTCTCGTACACGGCATCCAAAGCGCTGCAGGAATTCGCCACGGTTACATTGCAAGCCGATCTCCTGCCCGACTACCATATCCAATCCCTGGCATCGCATATCGGGCAGATGGCAAAAAACCTTCCGGACGACACGGCCTACGATCTGCTCTGCGGAGTGCTGCCCCGCAAACTCAATACGGTGCTGCTGAAAGAAGTCGGCATCGATGAGGCACTGCCGTGTCCGCGGCTGAGTGCCAAACAGATCAAGCGCCTTGTCTACACCCTCAAGCAGTGGCGCTTCGCCGTAACCGATACCCACGGATACCCCCATGCGGAAGTCGCCGGCGGCGGGGTAAGCACAGCCGAAATCGATCCGAAGACGATGCAGTCGCTCAAAGTGCCCGGGCTCTACTTCGCCGGAGAGATGATCGACATTACCGGCCGCCGCGGCGGTTTCAACTTTCATTTTGCCTGGGCGAGCGGCTATATTGCAGGAAAATCTGCCGCCGAAAACAGCGGCAGAGGCTAAGAAGAGATTACTTACTACCGCGCCGGGCTGAAAGCGGAGGTATCACCGGCATCGATATTATGTCCGACCGTATCGAGGGTTTCAACTTTGGTGACACGACCGTTGTCGACATAGATATCCCAACCGAACCAGACATCTTTTATCCCGGTGAATCCGCTCAGCCCGTCCGGCTGCAACGCGTAGATATCGGTCAGTCCGTTTCCGTTTTTATCGATCACCATGTTCAAACGTGCGCCGGATGTTCCGATCGTCCCCTGACCCGAATACTGATGGACACTGTAACGGTTGATCCCGTCATGCAGCGCATAGATCGTGATAATCTCCGGTCCGTATCCGTCCATATCGTCGGTATTGAGCCTCGCACTGCCGTCATTTGCCTCACTATGGCCGAAATAGACCATTTCTCTGCCGTTTGTTCCGTCAAACGTCAGATGTGCGTCCAGATCATCCGGCTCGGCGTTCCATGTCAGCGTGATTCTCGCACGCGGATTGTTGATACAGACGTCTCCGATATCCATGGTCTGGCCTGCCGGCAAGGCATTCAGCGTCTGCGGCGTGGAGGAGATGCCGCTTCGTGTCCCCCACAGCTTGAAGACCGAGTTCGCATCAACCGGAATCCGCTCGAAACGGCCGTCGGAAGCCGTACAGGTCTCCCCGCTTTCCCAGCAGTTTCTGGGACTGATCCCGACAATATGGATCTGTCCGCATACGATCGGCTGACCCGTCTGACAATCGACGAACCGTCCGCTGACGAAAGAGCGGCTGTATCCCACATCACTGTTGTAAATCGAAAAATGCGGGATCTTCCCTTCGTAGACGTTTCCTTTGCGTGTCAGTGTCCCGACCTCATACCATTTGCCGTCTTCGGTATTGAACCACCACAACGGCATCGACGACGGCGCATCCCCTTGCAGTGATGACGGAATCGGAATACGCAGCGTCGCCTCAGCCCCGCTGCGCAGCTGCAGTTTTCGGTTCGAACCGTCCGTCACCGTCACATCGACGAATCCGTACGACACGAGCGGTTCGACGCTGCCGTCTTGCCGTACCCCTTTGAATTCGCCGGGAAATGCCTTGCGTCCCGCTTCCGTCGTCGGATCGAACGGTGTCAGACTGACATGAGCCGTCCCGTGATAGGCGTTGCCGTCCGCGTCCACGAGGTCTCCTCCCCCGATCTCGACACTGGCGGCTCCGCTTGACACCGTACCGCCCGCCGAAGCGTCGATCGCGACCGGAGCCTGCGCCTGACGCATAAATACATCTATCTGCGTACTCACTCCTTCATGAATCGCCACAACTTCGGCCGTTTCGACATACCCCTCTTTTGAAAGTTTGACGACGGTTTCACCGTTTTCGGGCAGTCGGTCAAGGACAAAATAACCCTGCCCGTTCGTTTTGACGCTCCGTCCGCCCACTTCGATCGTCACGTCGGCGAGCTTGTTGGTCCCGTCCGTATCCGAAACCGTCCCGACCAGCGTTCCGTAGTGAACAATCCCCCCGTTCGACGAGCTTGAACCGGCCGAAGAGCTTTCAGAGGAACTTCCGTCCCCCGTCGATCCTCCGCAGCCGGTCAACGATAAAACTACCGCGGCCGCCAGCGCCGCCAATGGCAAAAGCAATTTCTCTTTCATCTTTCTTTCTCCTTTATTATTTGTATTATATATATT
>JALWNV010000308.1 GCA_027083665.1 Helicobacteraceae bacterium | reverse complement strand
TTGTAGACCGCCTCCATCGCCTCCGTGACAGTCGGAAAGACCCCCATGGCGGTTTTGGTAAGCCGGGGTTTGGCGATGAGTTTGAGCGTGATCTCGGTCAGTACCGCCAGCGTCCCCTCCGAGGCGATGAGGATTCCGGCGATATTGTAGCCTGCGACATCCTTGATGGTGCGTTTTCCCGCCTTGATGACGTCACCGTTTGGCAAGACGGCGCGAATCGCCATGACGTAGTCTTTGGTGATGCCGTATTTGGCCGCGCGCATGCCCCCCGCGTTTTCGGAGACGTTGCCGCCGATGGTGGAGTAGTCCTGGCTGGCGGGATCGGGCGGGTAGAAGAGGCCGACTTCTTCCACCGCGTGCTGCAGGTCCATATTAATGACGCCCGGCTGTACGACAGCGACCATGTTCTGCATGTCGATCTCGAGGATTCGGTTCATATGCTTTTCAAACGCCAGCACGATACCGCCGCGGCTGGGCAGTGCGCCGCCGGTAAACCCGCTGCCCGCACCGCGCGGGACGATGACGATGCCGTGCTCGTTGCAGTAGCGCAGGATATCGCTGACATCCTGTTCGTGGCGCGGGAAAAGGACGGCATCGGGTTCGAAGTGTTCACGGGTCGCGTCGTAGGAATAGGCGAGCAGGTGGGCTTTGTCGCTGTAGATATTGTCGCTGCCGATAAGGGTTTCAAAGTATCCGATATGTTTGGGGTCGATCATGGTGCCTCTTTCAGTTCGAATTGTTTCAGCAGCCGCTTGTCCGTGTCCGGGCGCGACCGAAGATAATCATAAAGTTTGCGTGAGCGGGGGTTGTTTTCAACCATCAGCTCATAATAGTAAGGTTCGTAGCTTTCGAGTTCGTCGCTGCCCTCGCCGAACCAGTTGGCGTCGATCTCCTCGACACGGGAATAAAACGGCAGCTGCGCCTTTGCATACGTTTTGTCGGCCCGGGTGATCTGCAGCAGAGCGAGGCTCTGGCAGTCGAGGGTGAAAAGGGCATCATCGAGGTAGAGAAACAGCAGACCCGTTGTTGCGACGGTGCAAAAGCCCTTGATATCGCTTTTGAGCGGTGTGGGGTGTCCCCGGTAGGAGAGATAGGTCGCGAACGTATCGGGGTGCATCCAGTCGACGGAGCGGATCTGCTGTGTCAGTGACAGGTAGATTTCGCGCGTCGGGGCGAGCAGCAGTGCGCGGCTGTAGGCGAAAGCGAGAATCAGTTCGTCGCCCTTTTGCGGCTGCCAGTCTCCTTTGGGAAGGGAGTTCTGGCGCAGGCCGGTATAGGGTGAAAACGCTACGGTAAGAACCCCTTCCGCATCATCGTAGGTTTTTGCGACGGCATTCGCTACGATCGCGCTGTGTTCGGGGGTGAAATGGTGAACGACGAAACCGCTGACGCCGGGTTCCACCCGTGCCGTCCGGACGCTTCCCAGGCTGTGGTCACCCGTGACGCTCTCAAGCGTCAGATGCAGTTCGCCTGCCGGCAGCAGGGTCAGAAAACCGATAAAAAACAGCAAGAGTGTGCGCACGCAAATCCTTTTTCGGCACCTCTGAAAATCCTGAATACGTTCCGTAACAGAGTGTATGTAAGAGGGAGCCTTTGAAAAAGCGATTATACCGACAGATGACAAATGAGCGCTTTAAGCCCCGTTTCGCTACCCTTTCGTTCACAATACGGAGGTGTGGAAGATGGGTCGATATCTGTGGCTGTTTCTGCTGCCGGCACTGTTGTTCGCCTCTTCGGTCGAGACGTTTCGATGGAGTCAGGGGGAAACGTATCTGATGTTTCTCAAACGGCTTTCACTGCCGCAATCGCTTTATTACGATATCGACAAAGAAGACCAGAAACTGACCGAAGAGATACGAAGCGGTGTCACTTATTATGTCATGCGTGACGGCAACGGGACGATCGAGCAGGTACTTGTTCCGATTTCCGAAGAGCTGCAACTGCACATATACAGAGACGGCAAACATGCCTATGCGCTCGAGGCGATCCCCATTATCTACAAGAGTGTACGCGAGTCAGTGGTGCTGGAGATCGAACATTCGCCCTATTACGATATTTTGAAATCCACCGGGTCGAAACAGCTGGCGCAGGCATTTGTGAGCGGATTCAAAAATTCGCTCAATTTCCGTCGTGACCTGCGGAAAGGTGATCGGCTGGCGATGGTGTACGAACAGAAATACCGCCTCGGCAGTCCGTTCTCGATGCCGAAACTGCTGGTGGCGATGATCGAGATGCGGGGCAAGCGCCATGCAATCTATCTCAACAGCGACGAACGCTAC
>JALWNV010000307.1 GCA_027083665.1 Helicobacteraceae bacterium | reverse complement strand
GCCGACTGGATGCCGAGAAACCTGGTCCGCCGAATCGAGCTGCTTACCGGCATCGACGACAAAGACGCGGCGGAAAAACTGCTGCAGATTCTCATTCTCCAGCTCTCGGACAACGTCCTCGCACACCAGTTGCAAAGCGACGGGAACTATATCAAGGTTCCGACCGACCGGAGCAAGACCATCAATTCGCAGCAGCTGATGGAACATCACACCAATAAAATCTACAAGGCCCTGAAAAAAGAGACACCGAACTACGTGCAGAAGCTGGCTTCAAAACTGCTCAAGGAGAGTTAGGCCATGATCCATACGTACAAACAGCATACACCCCGTCTCGGCGACCAAACATGGGTTGCCGACAGTGCGGATGTTATCGGCGACGTCACCCTGGGCGAAGCCTGCTCCGTCTGGTTCGGCTGCGTCATCCGGGGCGACGTCCACCGTATCGTCATCGGCGACCGGACCAACATCCAGGATCTGTCCATGATCCATGTCACACATTACAAAAAGCCCGATATGAGCGACGGCAACCCCACGATCATCGGCAGTGACGTTACCGTCGGACACCGAGTGATGCTGCACGGCTGCACCGTGGAAGACGCCTGCCTGATCGGCATGAGCGCGACCATTCTCGACGGTGCCGTCATCGGCAGAGAATCGATCGTCGGGGCGGGTGCACTGGTCACGAAAAACAAAGTCTTCCCGCCGCGCTCTTTGATTATGGGATCACCGGCAAAAGCCGTCCGCACTTTGAGCGACGAAGAGGTCGCCGAACTCTACGCCTCGGCAAAACGCTATGTGGCTTTCAAAGAGGATTATCGCGTCCCCGGCAAATCCTGAGAGACGGTATGAACCTCTTTTTCTTCGCCGATATCATCGGAATCGCCGCATTCGCTCTGAGCGGGATGATGACCGGAGTACGCCATCGGCTCGATATCCTCGGCATCGCCATCGTATCGGCTCTGACGGCGCTTGGCGGCGGAATCCTTCGCGATGTCCTGATCCAGCGCATTCCCTTCACCTTTACCGAATACTATCCGTCGCTCACCCTTCTCGTCGTTTTCGTCGCCGCTATCGTGCTGAAACTGTACAACAAAGAGGAAATCGAGCGCAAACTCATCTTTATCATCAGCGATACGCTCGGACTGATCGCATTCAGTATCACCGGGGCCCTGCTGGGAATTTCCCGGGATCTCAACCTCTTCGGGATCGTTATTCTCGGTTTCCTGACCGCAGTCGGCGGCGGAATCGTCCGCGACGTCCTCATCAACCGTGTTCCGTCCATCCTCACGACAGACGTCTACGGCTCGGTCGCCCTGTTCGTCTCGCTGCTGCTGGCGCTGCTGCACGCCGCCGGTGCGCTCAACGGCTACAGTATCTTCGCTGTCGGATCACTTGCCGCACTGCTGCGGCTCATCGCCTACCGCAGTCAGTGGCACCTTCCGAAACTGCGCTGAACGGTATCCTTGCAGGAAAAAAAGGGCTTACGTCCGGTAATCGGCGTTGATCTTGACATATTCATATCCCAGATCACATCCGTAGGCTTTAAAAGCGCCTGTTCCGAGGCCGAGATCACAGGCGATGGTGAAACGCTCCTTCTTCATCACGGCGGCCGCCCGCTTCTCCGTCGATTCATCGAATAGGATCGTCCCTTTTTCATAGACGCAAACATCGTCGAAACGGATCGTCAGTGTCGCTTCGTCGCATATTGCGCCGCTGGCCCCGATCGTCGAGGCGACCCGGCCCCAATTGGGGTCTTCGCCGTAAATCGCCGTTTTCATCAACAGCGAATTCGACAGCGCTTTCGCCGCCGTGCGAGCGTCCTCGTCATCGAGTGCACCCTGCACATCGAACGTCACCAGCTTCGTCGCTCCCTCCCCGTCGCTGACCATCATCTGTGCCAGCTCCAGCAGCATCGCATGCAGCGTCGTTTCGAACGCCTCTTTGTCGAAAGCCCCGCTTTTACGGTTGCCCAGTAAAATCACCGTATCGTTTGTCGAGGTATCTCCGTCGACACTGGCCGCGTTGAACGTCGTCGGGATTACCGCTTCGAGGGCTGCCTGCAGCGTACCGGCATCGGCATCGGCATCGGTCGTGACGAAGCAGAGCATCGTCGCCATCGCCGGATTGATCATCCCCGCACCCTTCGCCATCGCGCCGATACGAAATCGCTTGCCGTCTTCGAGCACGACCTCTGTTGCGGCCATTTTGTAAAACGTATCCGTCGTCATGATCGCCTGTGCCGCCGCCGTCGCGTTTTTGGCATGAAGATCGAACCGCTTCGCCGCCGCAATAATCCGTTCTTTCGGCAAGCGTACCCCGATCACGCCCGTCGAGCTCATCACCGGCTCGACCAGGCCCGTATGGGCGGCACTCACCGCGGAGAGGATCTCTTCGATATCGGCGATCCCCGCAGGCCCCGTCATAGCGTTGGCGTTTTTGGCGTTGATAAGAATAAAGTTCGTTTTGAACGTCCCCTTGGATCTGAAATGCCGGATCGGCGCCGCCGTCATCTTGTTGGTCGTGAAGACCGCCGCTGTTTCGCACGGGGTATCCGCATAGACAAACGCCACGTCTTTGGCGCCGCCGGGCTTGAGCCCGGCGCTGATCCCGTCGGCAAAGAAGCCCTCAGGGGCACAGACACCCCCGCCGATTTTTTTCATCTCATACATATCGCAACTCCTGCGGTTTATTTCGCTGGCGCACCAGCTCTTTGGTCAAAACGACCCCTTTTTGCGTTCCGACGACCAGCAGCGTCGATTCGCTTGTCACGAGGTCATCGCCTTTTGGCATCGGAATGAATTTGCCGTCTTTGCGGGTGATTCCCACGACGGAAACATTTGCGATTTCGCGCAAATGGGTCTCTTTGAGACGGTTGAGCACCATCCAGCTGTATTTCGGAACAAACACCTCCTCCATATCCAGCGGAGTGTCACTGCGGTAAAGGAACTCTTCGAGCAGATTCTCCATATCCGGCCGTGCCGCCATTGACGTAATACGCTGCGCCGTCAGCTTTGTCGGAGAAACAACGGTATCGGCACCAAGCTTTTTCAGCTTCTCGACATCACTGAGCGTCTCGGCGGAACTGATCAGATTGTACGGGCGCGGCAAGCCATGCTCTTTTTCGAACAATCTGACCGACGCGATGATGGCAATATTGTCCGCGATCGAACCCGACAGTGTAATCAGTCCGCCGGCGGAACTCAGGTGCGCTTTGAGCATCGCCACTTCCGTATGCGGTTCTTCACACAGATAATAGGGATATTTATGCTCTTTCGCCCACGCTTCGATCTTCGGGTCCGGATCGACGACGACAAAGGGAATATGACTCCGGCGAAGCTCTTTGGTCACTTCAATCGTGTAATCGTTATGATAACAGATGACGAAATGCTTTTTCAAACGCGCTATTTTATACAGCATATCGCGCTCCTTTATGATTTTGAAAATCTCTCCGCGATTGATCTCGTTGACCATGATCCCGACGGCCATGGAAAACACGGCGAATCCGGTAATGATCAACGTAATTGTAAACAGCCGACCCGCGTCGGAAATGGGGGCGACCTCTCCGAAACCGACCGTGGTGAACGTGATACCGGTCTGATAGATCGCATCCATCAGACTGAAATCATCAATCGCCATATAGCCCATCGTGCCGATGAACATAATCATGGCCGTGAAAATCAGCGGCAGTCTGAACGCTTTGAAATGACTGTAAATATCGGGGAGTAAATCGTAGTCGGGTTTGGGAGGGGTCTCCCAGTGCAGAAGAGTTCGAATCCTGTTTAAAAGATTCAAATCATAATCTTTTAAAAGGTTATGATTTTTTCTTCATCGTGCGAAGTTCAGAAGCAGAAATCTTGATTTTCTTTGTCGTTCCGTCTTCAAGCTGGATACGGACGGTACGGAGATTAGGCATAAAACGACGTTTCGTACGGTTTTTCGCGTGTGATACGTTGTTTCCGCTCATCGGGCCCTTACCGCTAATAGCACATCTTCTTGCCATTTGTAGGCTCCTTGCGTAAATTTAGTGGCGAATTATATCCACTGCAATCAAAAGGCCCGCTTAAAGTACCGCCGTAAAATGAATAAAACGCCGCGAAGCTGCAAGTATCTTTTCGATACAATACGAAAAACATTCCAGAAGAATCCGGGCGCCGCCCTGTGCCTTCGAAAAAGAGATTTTCATGCTTGTAGCTCCCAGCGTACTTTCCGCCGATTTCGGCCGTCTCGCCCGCGACGTGGCGGCGATCTGCGATGCCGGATGCGATCTCGTCCACGTCGATGTCATGGACGGACATTTCGTCCCCAATCTCACCATCGGGCCGGTCGTCGTTTCCGCGATAGCGGCCGCCGCGACGAAACCCCTCGATATCCATCTGATGGTCGAAAACAACACCTTTTTCGTCGACCTGTTCGCACCGCTGAAACCGGGATACATCTCCTTTCATATCGAAGAGGAGAAAAACCCGCACCGTTTGGTCCAGTATATCCGTTCTTTGGGTATCAAACCGGCCATCGTCCTCAACCCTCATACTCCGCCCGAAGCAGTCGAATTTCTGCTGCCCTACCTCGACATGGTGCTCATCATGAGCGTCAATCCCGGTTTCGGCGGCCAGAAATTCATCGACGTTTACGAGAAAATCCGCCGTTTGCGTTCTCTTCGCGACCGTATCAATCCGGGCTGCCTTATCGAAGTCGACGGCGGTGTCACCGACGAAAATATTCGTGCACTCGAAGCTGCGGGGGTCGATGTCTGCGTCGCGGGCAGCTTCGTCTTCAAACACGCCGAAGGGTTCAAAACCGCAATCGATATACTGAGAGGTTAGTTTTTGGATACGCTTCAGACCGGATTCGGAGAACGTTTCGCATGAGGGTGAAAATCTGCGGAATCACCTCGTATGAAGATGCCATGACTGCGATCGACGCGGGAGCCGACGCACTCGGGTTCGTCTTCTACCCGCCTTCGCCGCGCTTTATCACTCCCGACGCCGCCCGTGCCATTATCGACCGTCTGCCGCCGTTTGTCGAAAAAGTCGGACTCTTCGTCAATGAAGACGCCGATAGCGTCAACAGAATGGCTGAAACCGGGCGGATCACCCTGGCACAGATTCATTTCGAGGCACCCGAAACCTTCTTCCGCTCGCTTGCTATTCCCGCCATCCGCGTCATACGTGCAAAACACCCTGAAGATGTCAAAACCCATCAAGACGAATATCGTCTCGTCGATGCGTTCTGCGAAGCATACGGCGGCATGGGAAAACGCCTGGCACTGGAATGGTTCGACGATGTTGACTGTTCGAAAATCATTCTCGCCGGCGGACTGACCCCGGATAATATCGGTGAGGCTCTCGGCTACGGCTTCTACGGCCTCGACGTCAGCAGCGGAGTCGAAGCCGAAAAAGGAAAAAAAGACAAAGATAAGGTGCGGCGTTTCATCCGAAAGGCCAAAGCGTGATCGACGCTTCCCAGCTTCCGAAAAACCTCTGCCGGGGGATGACCGCACATCAGATCGAACAGCTCTTCGGTGAACCGGCGGCTCTTGCGCTTGAAATCAGCAGGGCGCAGGGACTGCAGCTGGAGGAACGTCAGGGCCGATACTATCCCTCTACCTGCACGCAGCTGATCAATGAAACGGTTTTCTGCATTGTCGACATCGAGACCAACGGATCGAAACCGGACAAACATCAGATCATCGAGATCGGTGCGGTCAAAGTCCGGAATATGCGAATTATCGACCGTTTCGAAAGCCTGGTGAAATGCGGGAACATCTCCGAGCACATCACACAGATCACCGGTATCGACACGAATGACACCGTTGACGCTCCTGAAATGCCCCGTGTGCTCGAAACGTTCAGAACCTTTCTCGGCGATGCCGTTTTCGTCGGACACGATGTCAAGTTCGATTTCCGTTTCACCTCGAAGATGATGGAACGCAGCGGCATGGCGCCGCTGCTCAATCGTACCCTTTGCACCATCGACCTGGCCGAACGCACCATCAGTTCCTACCGCTACGGCCTTGCCTTTTTGAACGAACAACTCGAACTCTATGCCGACGCCACCCACCATCGCGCACTTTCCGATGCGATGACGACGGCCAAGCTGTTCAAAAAGACATTGCAATATATTCCCGAGCCGATACGGACATGCGAAGAGCTGATCGCGTTTTCCAAAACCGCCAAACGGCTCAAACGGCCGAAATTTCCGCCGCAGGCAACCCGAAAAGACACGGAAGAGTCATCAAAAGAATAGGGGTATTCGATAAAAAGGGATCAGCCTTCGGCGTAAGCACCGATACTGACGAGGCGTTCGTAGCGTTTGTTGCGGCGCGCTTCTCCGCCGAGTTCGCTCAGCTGCGCGATATTTTCCAGAATATATGCTTTCATCGCCTCCGCAGCGCCCTCTTTATCGCGATGCGCCCCGATCATCGGTTCATCAATGATATCGTCGATCAGATCGAGCTCTTTGAGGTCCTTGCTCGTGATCTTGAGTGCTTTGGTCGCCGCCTCGACTTTGGCCGGGTCGTTCCACAAGATGGCCGAGCAGCCTTCGGGTGAAATCACGCTGAAGACCGAATAGCGCATCATCGCCAGTTTGTCGGCAACGCCGATCGCCAGTGCGCCGCCGCTGCCGCCCTCGCCGATCACGACGGAGATTGTCACCGTTTCGAGCTTCGACAGCTCCAGAAGGTTGCGCGAGATCGCTTCGCTCTGATTGCGCTCCTCCGCACCGAGTCCGGGATAGGCACCTGGCGTGTCGATCAGGAATACCACGGGAATGCCGAATTTATCCGCCAGCTGCGCACAGCGCAATGCCTTGCGGTAGCCTTCGGGGTGCGGCATGCCGAAATTGCGTTTGAGTTTGTTCTTCGTTCCCCGCCCTTTCTGCTCGCCGATCATCATAACCCGCCGGCCGTCGATATAGCCCATATAGCAAAGGATCGCCGCGTCGTCGCGGAAATGGCGGTCACCGTGCAGTTCGTACTTGTCTTCGAGCAGGAGATTGATATAATCGAGTGCATAGGGGCGGTCGGGATGGCGCGCCAACTGCAGCTCCTGATAGGGAGAAAGGTTCTTGTAGGTCTTGCTGACCTCTTTTTCCAGGTCTTTTTGCAAAATCTCGGCCGCCTGGGTATCGTGACGAACCTTGGCACCGACGATCTCTTCCTGGATCTGCTGGATCTTCTGTTCAAAATCGAGATAGGTCGCCAAGCCGAAAGCCTTTTAAATCTTTTTGAAAATCACGACGCCGTTGGTGCCGCCGAAACCGAATGAGTTGCTCATGACGATATTGAGCTCCGCTTTTCTCGCCTCGTTCGGAACGATATCGAGATCACACTCCGGATCCGGATTCATATGGTTGATCGTCGGCGGGATAATCCCCTCACGCATCGCCATCAGCGCCGCAACCGCTTCGATTCCGCCGGCTGCCCCGAGACAATGTCCGGTCTGCCCTTTGGTCGATGTCACCGGAGGGCAGTTCTCTTTGCCGCCGAACAGCACTTTCAGCGCCGCCGTCTCGTTCCTGTCATTTGTCGGCGTACTGGTCCCGTGCGCGTTCACGTAATCGACTTTCGGATTTCCGGCCATGTTCATCGCCGCCTGCATCGCACGCAGGGGACCGTCCATACTCGGTGTCGTGATATGGTTGGCGTCGCCGCTCTCGCCGAAGCCGATCAGTTCGCCGTAGATCTTCGCTCCGCGGGCCACCGCCGCGTCGTACTCCTCGAGCACCAGCGCCGCGGCACCTTCGCCCATGACGAAACCGTCACGCTCCGCATCAAACGGCCGCGAAGCCGTTTTCGGATCATCGTTGCGGGTCGACAGGGCTTTCATCGAAGCAAATCCGCCTACGCCGACACCCGTTACCGCCGATTCCGCCGTCACGACAAGCATCCGTTCCGCACCGTTGCAGATAATGGTTTTCGCCGCTTCGCTGATGGCATGCGTCCCGGCCGCACAAGCCGTGACCGCCGCCAGATTCGGGCCTCTCAGACCGTGATCGATGGAGACGAAGCCGCCGAGCATATTGACCAGCGCTCCCGGAATGAAAAAGGGCGAGATCCTCCGCGGACCGCGGGTATTGAGAATGATCGAGTTCTTTTCGATCGACGGCAGACCGCCGATCCCCGATGCCGCGGCGATACCGAAACGGTCGTAGTCGGTATCCGCTTCGCAAAAATCGGCATCGGCCATCGCTTCCTGTGCCGCCTTGAGCCCCAGCTGGATAAAGCGGTCCGCTTTTTTGACCTCTTTGGGCGGCATAACGGTCGCCGGATCGAAATCTTTGACCTCACCGGCGATACGGACGCCCTGGCCTTCGGCTTCCGCGTCAAACAGCGTAATCGTATCGATCCCGCACACTCCGTCGCACATCGCTTTGAACGATGTCTCTTTATCATGTCCGACGGCATTGATCATGCCCATCCCGGTGACAACCACTCTTCTCACATTCTCTCCTGAAATAAAGGTGTTGTATCTTTACATAACCGTCCGACAACGGCAATATACAGATACGTGCACTTCTTGCGGGAAGCCCCGCAGAAAACTACGCTTTGTTTTCGATGTAGTTGACGACATCCTGAACGGTCTGAATCTTTTCCGCTTCATCGTCAGGAATCTCGATGTCAAATTTCTCTTCCAGTGCCATGACCAGTTCCACGACATCGAGGCTGTCCGCTCCGAGATCTTCGACAAATTTAGCATCCGGCTTCACTTCATCAGGGTTTACGCTCAGTTGCTCGACTACGACTTCTTTGATGTCATCCAAAAGTGCCATTATAGCTCCTCTATCCAATTTGAAATTGAGCAATTATATCACACGCAATATAAAAACAATTCGCAATAAAATCGATTTCGGCGGCAGCGGCGCCAAAGCGGCGCATTTTGGGGCGATATTACACAAATAACGGAAAGTTTTGACGGCCGGAACCGCTTTCAGGCCATATTCATGCCGCCGTTGACCTTGAGCGTCTCGCCGGTGATGTACGATGCGGCATCCGAAAGCAAAAATGCTGTCGCTTCCGCAACTTCGCGTGCCGCGCCGAAACGTCCCATCGGAATTTTGGAAGTAAAACTCTCTTTGATCTCGTCACTGAGCTCATCCGTCATATCCGTCGCGATAAAGCCGGGGGTGATACTGTTGTAGCGGATACCGCTCGAAGCCGCTTCGAGGGCGAAGCTCTTCGTCATCGCGATCAGGCCGCCTTTGGATGCGGAGTAGTTCACCTGCCCCGCATTGCCCGTTTCACCGACGATGGAGGCGATATTGACCACCGATCCGCGTTTTTGCTTGCGCATGACTTTCATCGCTTCTCGGCATCCGACGAACGCCGAGGTAAGGTTGGCGTTGACGACGGAGAGGAAGTCTTCCGTTTTCATCCGAAGCGCCAGCTTGTCGTTGGTGATCCCCGCATTGTTGACGAGATAGCCCAGTTCTCCGTCTTCGGAGACGATCTGCTTGACGGCACCGACGAAAGCCGCTTCGTCCGAGACGTCGAATCCGATCGTCTCCGCCTCGCCGCCGGCGCCGACGATCGTCGCTTTGACCGCTTCCGCGGCTTCCGCACCGCTGCGGTAGTTGACCCAGACTTTAAGGCCGTAGCCCGCGAGTACTTTTGCGATCTCCGCGCCGATGCCTCGGCTCGCACCCGTGACCAATACGTTTTTTCCGCTGAATTTCATCTCTTTCCTTTTCTGTTTTGGTTTTAAATCAGACTTTCATCCATCTCTTCGGGCTTTTCGATGCCCATCAGTTTCAGTACCGTCGGCGCAATATTGTTCAATCCGCCCGGATGCACTTTCTCCACACCCGGCGCCATAACGAATGCCCAGACCTTGCCGACCGTATGATTGCTCAGGACATTGCCCCCTTCGTCACGCATCTGCCCGCAGTTGCCGTGATCAG
>JALWNV010000306.1 GCA_027083665.1 Helicobacteraceae bacterium | reverse complement strand
GTACCGCAGCCTTAGATTTTTTGGGGAAAAGAGAAGCGGAAAGGGAATTCTGTCAAGCGTCTTAGACAATTGTACTCTGAAGGGATTTTTACCGGCTGTAAGTGAAGACGGGGTAAAATCACCGAGACAATCAAAGAATCGAGAGACGCATGAACAAACTGACCGCCTGTCCGCTGGACTGCTACGACGCCTGCAGTGTCGTGTACGGAGAGGGGAAGCTCAAGGGCGACCCGGAACATCCTTACACCAACGGATACCTCTGCCCGCACCTGAATCATTTTTGGAAACAAGAACGTATTACGCAGCCTCGGCTGCACGGCAAACCCGTGACGATGGAGGAGGCGCTGGCGCATCTGCAGACGCTGGTCCGCGACGGGCTCGACGGCAACGGCGTGCTGCACTACCGCGGCTCGGGCAATTTCGGGCTGATGCAGGCGGTGACGGACCATTTTTTCGCTTCCGTCGGCGCGACGCTGACGGAGGGATCGCTGTGCGACGGCGCCGGCGAAGCGGGCGTGGTCGAAGGGCGCGGCGCCAACCGCGTCCTGCCGCCGGAGCAGATCGAAAAGTCCGAGGTCGTCGTGGTCTGGGGACGCAATATCCCCGTCACCAACTCGCACCTGTTGCCGATGCTCAAGGGCAAGAAGCTGATCGTGATCGATCCGGTCCGTACCGCACTGGCGGAGCGGGCCGATCTGCATATCCAGCTCAAGCCGATGGGCGATCTTTTTTTCGCGATGCTGCTGGCGCGTTTCATCGTGATCGAGGGGATGCACGACGAGGCCTATCTGGAGGAACACGGTGAGGAATACGAAGATTTCTACGAGCTGACGCAGACCGTGCGGATCAAAGCGGTTCTGGAGATGATCGGCCTCTCTTTGGGTGATATCGGCGACGTGCTCGCGGCATTTCAGGAGAAACGGGTTGTGATTCTCACCGGTGTCGGCGTCCAGAAGTACCGAATCGGGGCCGATGTCGTCCGTGCCATCGATGCGATCGGCGTTTTGCTCGGGCTGTTCGGCAAAGAGGGGTGCGGCGTAGGGTACCTGGGCAGCTCCGCGTCGGGGATCGACTCGCCGTTTGCGAAAGCGCGCCGTTTCGAGCCCAAGGCAACGGCGGCGTTTTCCGACTATGATACGGTTTTCGTTCAGGGAGCCAACCCCGCGGCGCAGATGCCCGATACGAACCGCGTCGAGGATGCGCTCGCGAAGGCGGGCCATGTTGTCTATTTCGGGCTCTACGAAAACGAAACCTCCGCGCTGGCGGAGCTGGTGATCCCGGCGAAGACCTTTCTGGAAAAAAACGACGTGCGCACCTCCTACGGGCACAACGCTCTGCTGCCGATGCCCGCGTGCGAATCCGGCGGCATGGGAATCGGCGAGTATGACCTGAGCCGCTATCTGTGCGAGGCGTTCGGCGTGCCGATCCAAAGCGAAGAGGCCTATCTTGAGCACTTCAGGTCGTCGGGTGAAGCGCAGGGGGGCAAAACAGTGGTCAAAGGCCGCGAAGCGCTGCCGTATGCGGAGGGCTTCGAAACGGACGACGGGATGTTCGCGTTTTTGGAAGAGTACGATTTTGATTTCGAGATGCACAGCGACTACTTCCTGATCACGCCCAAGAGCCCGCATAGCCTCAACTCGCAGTTTTCGCGCGAGACGCACGTGCACATGCATCCCGAATGCGGCTTTGCCGAAGGGGTGCTGCTGCGGGTTCTTTCCGAGACGGGAGAGGTGACGCTGCCGCTGCGCCATGACGACCGGCTGCGGCACGACTGCGTGCTGATCTATTCGGGCACGCCGGGGGTCAACCGGCTGACGCCGTCACTGCTGAGTTACGAGGGCAAAAACGCCTGTTATCAGGCCAACAAAGTAAAGGTGGAAGTATGTTAGAACAGATCAAGAAGACGGATGAACAGTATGTCCTGCCGACCTACGCGCGGCAGGAGATCGCTTTTGTCAGCGGCGAAAACGCGCGGCTAAAAGACAGCGAAGGCAATATGTATATCGATTTCACGTCAGGAATCGGCGTCGTCAGCGTCGGACACGCCAACCCCCGTGTCAGCGCGGCGATCTGCGAGCAGGTGAAGCGGATTACGCATATTTCGAATCTCTACCTGATCGGGCCGCAGGCCGAGTGTGCGCGGCGTATCGTCGAGCGCAGCGGCTACGATATGCAGTGCTTTTTCGGCAACAGCGGGGCGGAGGCCAACGAGGGGGCGATCAAGATCGCCCGCAAGTACGGCGAAGTCGACGGGGAGGTGAAGCGCTACAAGATCATTACCCTCGAGCAT
>JALWNV010000305.1:1405-2299 GCA_027083665.1 Helicobacteraceae bacterium | reverse complement strand
CTTCGGCGACTGCTTCAGCGACCGTGAGCTTGTCGTTCATGACATACTTCTGATCCAGCAGCGCCTGCTCCTGGTCGAGTGTCGTATTGTCATCGATGAAGCGCTTGAGCTTGCCCGGAAGGATATTCGGAATGATCTTCTCCGGTTTGCCTTCGGCAATCAGCTCCTCTTTGATTTTCGCTTCCGCCTCGGCGATCACTTCGTCGGTGAGCTGCAGACGGCTGACATACTGCGGAACGTTGAGCAGCGGCTTTTTCATGCGTGCACGCTCTTCGTTCTCTTTTTTGATCGCTTCGATGCGGCCCGCCGTCTCGGCTTCGACGAATTCGGGATCGAAGTCTTTGTAGCTGAGGACTTTCGGTTTCATCGCCGCCGCGTGCATCGCGACGTTTTTCATCATCGGTGCCATCAGCTCCGCCGTCTTTTCGCTGTCGCAGACACAGGCGACAAGCACGCCGACGCGGCCGTTGGCATGGACATAGCCGTTGACGCAGCCGTTTTTCGCCGCATTGAGTGTCACCAGACGGCGCACCTCGATCTTCTCACCGATTTTCGCGACGGTTTCGATAAAGTATTCGGAAAATTTACCGGTTTCGTAACCGGTCTCCATCAGCTCTTCGACACTGCTGACATTGTTGTTGAAGATCTGTGCGACCGTATTGCCGAGCAGTGCCTGAAAACCTTCGTTTTTCGCGACGAAGTCCGTTTCGGAGTTCACCTCGACCAGTGCTGCGGATGCGAACGTATCGGCGACTTTCAGCCCGATCGCCCCCTCTGCCGCGACACGATCGGCTTTTTTCGCCGCTTTGGCAACACCGCGTTCACGCAGCCACTCTTTGGCTTTTTCCATATCGCCGTCGGTTTCCGTCAGCGCTTTTTTACAATCCATCATCG
>JALWNV010000305.1:0-1395 GCA_027083665.1 Helicobacteraceae bacterium | reverse complement strand
TCAGTCGCCTGGCGCAGTTCTTTTACCATTGCTGCCGTAATTGCTGCCATGTTTACGCTTCCTCTGCTGTTTTGGTTTCTTCTGCCGCAGGGGCTTCCGCCGCTGCTTCGGATGCCGCTTCATCCGCCGCTTCCTGTTCTGCCGCTTCGCTGTCGGCGATCAGCGCCTTGCCTTCATTGATCGCCGCAGCCATCTCTCTACAGAACAGCTGAATCGAACGGATCGCGTCGTCGTTGCCCGGGATCGGATAGTCGATCAGGTCCGGATCGCAGTTCGTATCGAGCGGTGCGATTACGGGAATACCGAGATTGCGCGCTTCTTTGACTGCGATGTGCTCTTTGACCGCATCGATGACGAACATCATATCCGGCAGTTTTTTCATATGGCGGATACCGCCGAGATACGCTTCGAGCTTCTCTTTCTGGCGCGCCATCATGAGTGCTTCTTTTTTTGTCAGCAGTTCCGTCTGTCCGCTCTCTTGCATCTGCTCGATGACTTCGAGCTTGCGGATCGATTTCTGGATGGTCGGGAAGTTCGTCAGCATCCCGCCGAGCCAGCGGTTGTCGACGTAGGGCATGCCGCAGCTCTGTGCCGCTTCTTTGATCGAAGCGCGCGCCTGCTTTTTCGTCCCGACGAAAATCATCGTTTTGCCTTCGGCCGCCGCATCGACGACGATCTGGTACGTGTTGCGGAAATAGCGCAGCGTCTTCTGCAGATCGATGATATAGATGTTTTTGCGGACACCGAAGATGTATTTTTTCATTTTCGGGTTCCAGCGACGTGTCTGGTGTCCGAAGTGCACACCGCACTCGAGGAGGTCTTTCATAGTTACCATTAAAGGTCCTTTTGCATCACACCATGTTCGGCATGATTGAATTTCAAAATATTGGTTCGCTTCAATGCCCCCGACGCCGTCTCTCTATTTTTTCAGAAAGGGGCGCACCAATTTTTGGGATCGGCACCTGAGATTTTGTTCTCATGCTGCCCGTTGTTCCTAAGTTGTTTCCTAAGTGAACACAACGACAATTCGGGAGGAGAGAAAATCGCGAAATTTTATCTGAAAAAGTCTTATGATTTTGTAAAGCGGCATACTCTCGTTGCAAAATTCCGGAAACCTGACCGCTTTCAATCTATTTTTATATCAGTTTTGCTAATCTTGTAATATCCATGTGATGCATTTTCTTTTGTTATGATTCGAATTAGATGTCCGCAAAAGAGAACATCCCTGACCAAGGAGTCTTGAAAATGAAAACACCTCTGATACTATCCGTCGCCGCGGCGGCCGTCCTCGGCCTGAATCTTCAGGCCGATGAGACACAAGAACGCATGCAGGCCATGCAAGAACAGATCGAACAGATGCAGGCACAGCTCGATGCGCTAAAAGATGCGACAGCA
>JALWNV010000304.1:1296-9978 GCA_027083665.1 Helicobacteraceae bacterium | reverse complement strand
TAGACGA
Organism: Helicobacteraceae bacterium; assembly: GCA_027083665.1. Lineage (GTDB taxonomy): Bacteria > Campylobacterota > Campylobacteria > Campylobacterales > Sulfurimonadaceae > Thiomicrolovo. The sequence goes on along the minus strand of JALWNV010000304.1, from coordinate 9,971 downwards.
TCAGTCCCCACAGGACAACGAAAAGCATCCATGAAGAGAACTTCATACGTCCGATAACCGAACCCGAAGCGATCGCAACGGTTATCGCCGCAAAAGTCCCCTGAAACGCGACAAAAACGAATGTCGGGTAGGTTCCGCTCAGATCGTTCCAGTTAATGCCCGCGAGCATGACGTTGCCGAATCCGCCGATAAACTGCTGAATTCCGGCACTGTCTGCCGCACCGAACGCGATCGAATACCCGGCAACGATCCAGACGACAAACGCCACGACAAACGCTCCCATCACCATCGCATAAGTATTGAGTACGTTTTTCGAACGGGTCATCCCGCCGTAAAAGAGTGCCAGACCGGCCGGCGTCATCAACAGCACCAGCGCCGTCGAAATCATCATCCAGGCCGTATCGCCCGTGTCGAGTGTATCTTCCGCCGATGCGAGTGTCGGCAGAAGCATCATGACCGCTAAAAGCCATTTCTTCATGTAAGATCCTTTTTCGTTTGTGTTTACAGCCCAACGGCTGCGCTGTATTTCAAACGCTATGGTAGCACGACGGCACCGGCACCGCTGTGCATCAACTGGTTAAATTTTAATCACTTCCTCTCCTCTGCACGGCATTTGCGCCCGCGCACCCTTCGATGCAAATCTTCTCTAAGTATATATAGGATAATATAAGTCCCAAAATATCAACTTTATACACGGGACCAGCTTATGAGCGATCTGCTAGACAACAGCGAAGTCGAAAACATCAGTATAGAAGAGAGCCTGCAAAGCAGCTATCTCGACTATTCCATGAGTGTAATCATCGGACGCGCACTGCCGGATGTACGCGACGGTTTGAAACCGGTCCACCGCCGTATCCTCTATGCGATGGACAAACTCAATCTCTCCGCCGGCGCCAAATACAAAAAATCCGCCCGTATCGTCGGTGACGTCATCGGGCAGTACCACCCGCACGGCGATACGGCGGTTTACGACGCCCTCGTACGGATGGCGCAGCCGTTTTCCATGCGGATGCCGCTCGTCGACGGCCAGGGGAACTTCGGCTCCATCGACGGCGACAACGCCGCAGCCATGCGATATACCGAAGCGCGCATGACCCGCTATGCCGGGGAGATGCTCAAGGACCTCGACAAAGAGACGGTCAATATGATCGACAACTACGACGGGACGACACAGGAACCCGAGGTGCTGCCCACACGGGTGCCGAACCTGCTTATCAACGGTTCGTCCGGGATCGCCGTCGGAATGGCCACCAACATCCCGCCGCACAATCCGAAAGAAGTTGTCTCCGCCCTGATCCATCTCGTCGACAATCCCGATGCGACGCTCGGCGACATCATGCACTACATCCATGCACCGGATTTCCCGACCGGCGGGACAATCTTCGGTAAAAAAGGGATCATCGACGCGTACGAAACCGGCCGGGGCCGTATCAAGGTGCGGGCCAAAACCCATATCGAGCAGACCCGCAAGAAAGAGATGATCATCATCGACGAACTGCCCTACATGGTCAACAAGGCGCGTCTGATCGAAAACATCGCCAACCTCGTCAAAGACAAACAGATCGAAGGGATCAGCGAGATCCGGGACGAGTCCGACCGCGAAGGTATCCGCGTCGTCATCGAGCTTAAGCGCGACGCCATGAGCGAGATCGTGCTCAACAACCTTTTCAAATCGACCAGCATGCAGACGACTTTCGGGATCATTATGCTTTCCATCCTCAACCAGGAGCCCCGTGTCTTCCCGCTGATGGATATGCTGACGCACTTCATCAACCACCGCAAAACGGTCATCATCCGCCGCACCATTTTCGATCTGGAAAAAGCCAAAGCCAAAGCGCACATCCTCGAAGGCCTCAAGAAAGCGCTCGACCATATCGACGCCATCATCAAGCTCATCCGCGGCAGCAAGGATACCGAAAGCGCCAAAGAGGGTCTGATCAGCGAGTTCGGTTTCAGTCCGATCCAGGCACAGGCCATCCTCGACATGCGCCTGCAGAAACTCACCGGACTCGAACGCGAAAAGATCGAAAACGAGCTCAAAGAGCTGCTCGAACTGATCGAATATCTCGAAAGTGTCCTGCGCAGCGAAGAGGTCCTGCTCGGCATCATCAAAGAAGAGCTGGGTGAGGTCCTCGAACAATACGACGATCCGCGCCGCACCGACATTGAAGACGATTACGACGATATCGACATCGAAGACCTGATCCCCAACGAGCCGATGGTCGTCACCATCACCCACCGCGGCTATATCAAGCGCGTACCGCTGGCGCAGTACGAAAAACAGCACCGCGGCGGCAAAGGCAAAACGGCCGTCACGACCTACGAAGACGACTTTATCGAAAATTTCTTCACCTGTATGACACACGACACACTGATGTTCGTCACCGACCGCGGCCAGCTGCACTGGCTCAAAGTGTACAGGATTCCGGAGGGTTCGCGTACCGCAAAAGGCAAAGCCGTCGTCAATCTGCTCAATCTGCAGGCGGACGAAAAGATCCGCTCAATCATCCCGACGACCGATTTCAGCGACGAAAAGTCCCTTGTCTTCTTCACCCAAAACGGTATCGTCAAACGGACCAATCTCAGCGAATTTTCCAATATCCGCAGCAACGGCGTACGGGCCATCGTTCTCGATGACGACGATGCGCTGATCACTGCCAAGATCGCGACGCCGGAGGTCAAATACCTCTTTATCCTCACGAAGTTCGCCCAGTGCATCAAGTTCGAGATAGGCAAAACCCGCGAACAGGGGCGCAGCACCCGCGGGGTGCGCGGCATCAAATTCAAGCATGAAGGCGACCACGTCGTCGACGCCAATGTCATCGAGAACGACGAGCAGGAGATCCTTACCGTCAGCGAAAAAGGCATCGGCAAGCGTACGACCGCCGGCGAGTACCGGCTTACCAACCGTGCCGGCAGCGGCGTAATCGCGATGAAACTCAACCACAAAACCGGTAAACATGTCGTCGGCTCTCTTATCGTCGACGAAAGCATGGATATGATGGCGCTGACCAAAGCCGGGAAAATGATCCGCGTCGATATGCAGAGCATCAGCAAATCCAGCCGAAATACCAGCGGTGTCTATATTGTCAAAGGCGACGATGTCGTCAGCATCTCGCGCTGTCCGAAGGAAGAGAAGCCCGAAGACGACGAACACGGTGAGCTGGAAAACGTCCGGATCGAACCCGAACAGCAAAAATTTGATTTAGAATAACAGTACGAGGAAACATGAAAAAATACAATGTAGCCGTCGTCGGTGCCAGCGGTGCCGTCGGCGAAGAGATATTACGCGTGATCGAGGAGATCGATTTTCCGCTGGCCAGGATGGTACCGCTGGCCAGCAGCCGCAGTGCGGGCAACACCGTGATGTTCAACGGTGACGAGATCGTTATCAAAGAACTGACCGAAACCGTTTTCGAAGAAGAAGAGATCGAAATCGCGCTCTTCAGTGCCGGCGGAAGCGTCTCCGCCAAATACGCGCCGCATGCCGCCGCAGCCGGGGCCGTCGTCATCGACAATACCAGTCATTTCCGGATGGATGACGACGTACCGCTCGTCGTGCCGGAGGTCAACCCCGAAGATATCGCCCGATGGAAGATAAAAGGGATCATCGCCAACCCCAACTGTTCGACGATCCAGATGGTCCAGGCGCTCAAACCCCTCGACGATGCGTACGACCTGCTGCGCGTCGACGTCGCCACCTATCAGGCAACCTCGGGCGCGGGCAAAAGTGCCATGGAAGAACTGGTACGGCAAATGCAGGATTTTTTCGCATTCAAACTCGACGAGAGCGAACACGCGAAATTTCCGCACCAGATTGCGCTGAACCTCATCCCGCAGATCGATGTCTTCCTGGATAGCGGCTATACCAAAGAAGAGATCAAAATGGTCAACGAAACCAAAAAGATCCTGCACAAAAACGTCGAACTCAGCGCCACCTGCGTCCGTGTTCCGGTCCTGCGCGGCCACTCCGAAGCGGTAACGATGACTTTCGACAGTGCCGTCACGGCCGAGGAAGCACGGAGTATCCTCGCCCAGGCGCCCAATATCATCGTTCAGGACAAACCCGAAGAGAGTATCTACCCGATGCCGGCGGCCTGTGTCGACCGCAACGAAACGTTTGTCGGCCGTATCCGAAACGACCTCTACCGTGAAGAGATGCTGCATATGTGGGTCGTCGCGGACAATCTGCGTGTCGGCGCGGCGACCAACGCCGTACGTATCGCACAGAAATGGATAGAACTCGGAGGTTTCGATGCTTGAGAGAGTTTTCGAGTCCGGTCTGTGGAACAGCCGGCTTTTCACCCTGTTCGCCGTTATCTTCTCGATGATCGGCGCCATGATCCTTTTTATCGTCGCCAGCCTCGACATCTGGGATGTCATGGTCATGATCTGGAACCTCTTCGTCCATCATATCCATCCCGAGCATCTGCATGAGGAAGTCATCGCCGCCATCATCGGCTCGATCGACCTCTACCTCATCGCCATCGTCCTGCTGATCTTCAGTCTGGGTGTCTACGAGCTTTTCGTTTCCAAGATCGATGCCGCCGAAAAATCCGAGGCGAAAAGCTCCAGCGTTTTGCAGATCCACTCGCTCGACCAGCTCAAGGACAAGATCGCCAAAGTCATTGTCATGGTTCTGGTCGTCAATTTTTTCCAGCGGGTACTGCGTACCGAGTTTCACGGTGCACTCGAGATGCTCTACTTTTCCGGTTCCATCTTGCTGCTGGCGCTCGCGCTCTATTTTCTGCATAAAGGCGATCATTGATCGCCTTGCCATATATTTATGAGGATACATACATGAGTAAAATTTTCGTCGACGCCTGCTTTGGCAAGGAAACCCCCTACACTCCCGTCTGGATGATGCGCCAGGCCGGCCGATACCTGCCCGAATACATGAAAGTCCGCAACGAGATGGGCAGTTTTCTCAACCTCTGCCACGCTCCGGAAAAAGCGGCCGAGGTCACTCTCCAGCCGCTCGATATCGTCGGAGTCGATGCCGCGATCCTTTTCAGCGATATTCTTGTCATTCCCGATGAGATGGGTATGGACCTCTCCTTCGTCAAAGGCGAAGGACCGAAGTTCAGTGACCCCGTCAAGACACACGAGGACCTCGACCGTCTTATCGGCGGCGAGGAGGCGGCGGGCAAACTCACCTATGTCTACGACACGATCAAGCTGCTTCGCCGCCAACTCGACGAACGCGGTGACGGCAAAGCCCTGATCGGCTTCACCGGGGCTCCCTGGACACTTGCGACCTATATGATCGAAGGACAAGGGACGAAAACGTACAATATCTGCAAAAAGATGATGTACACCCAGCCCGGACTGCTGCACGCCATCTTGCGCAAAGTGACCGATGTCGTCAAACTCTATATGGAAAAACAGATCCAAAGCGGCGTGGACGTCGTACAGATCTTCGACTCGTGGGCGGCGGCGATCGAGCCGGATAACTACGACGAAGTCTCCTGGAAGTACATGGTGGAAATCGCCGAGTATCTCAAGGAAAAATACCCGCACATTCCGGTCATCATGTTTCCAAAGGGTATCGCCGGATTTATCGAGCGCGGGCTTGTCTACGGCGACTTCGATGTCTTCGGCGTCGACTGGGGCACTCCGATGGCACTGGCAAAAGAGAAGCTCGGCGATCGCTATGTGCTGCAGGGCAACATGGAACCGTGCCGCCTGTATTCCAAGCAGATGACGACGGAATCCGTCGAAGCCCTTCAGAAGGTGATGGGCGGCAAACGCCACATCTTCAACCTCGGACACGGCATCTTGCCGGATGTTCCCGTGGAAAACGCCATACACTTCGTCGACGAATGCCATCGCGTCAGTCAAAAGTAGAAGGAGCGTTCATGTTCAAACTGTTGTTCCCGGTTTTTATCCTGCTGTTCCTCACAACCGGCTGTTCGAAAATGTATTATGCAAGTATGGAAAAAGTCGGTATTCACAAGCGTGATATCATGGTCGACCGCGTCGAGGATGTCAAAGAGTCTCAGGAAGAAGCGCAAGAGGAGTTCAAGTCGGCACTGGAACGCTTCGAATCCCTCGTTACGCTCAAGCAGACCGACCTCAAAGACGCGTATGAAGAATACAGCGACCAGTATGAGGAAGCAAAAGAGGCCGCCGAAGAGGTCAGCGAAAATATCGACGCCCTCGAGGATGTTGCCGAAGCGCTCTTTGACGAATGGCGAGAGGAGATCGAAGAATACTCCAACCCCAAACTGAAAAAAGAGAGCGAAAAGAAATACAAAGAGACCCGCAGACGCTATGAAAAGATGCTGAAAGCGATGCGGAAATCGGAAAAGAGCATGCAGCCGGTTCTCGCCACGTTTCATGACAATGTCCTGATGCTCAAGCATTCACTCAACGCCCAGGCTATCGGCGCGCTCAAAGGGGAGTTCGATTCACTCAAAGGCGACATCAAAACGCTGATCGCACAGATGAACCGCTCCATTCAGGAATCGGATAAATTCCTCGAAACGATCCAATAACCGTGAAAACGATCTTCGGCCCTGTCAATTCCCGGCGCTTCGGCACCTCGCTGGGGATCGATCTGTCCCCGGCGCTCAAACAGTGCAACTTCGACTGTCTGTACTGTGAGCTCGCCCCGGCACAGCCCGTAATCCGGCAACAACAAACCGTGGATGTCGATACGATTATGACAGAGCTGGCCGAAGCCCTCAAGCGTCACTCTGACATCGACGATATCACCCTCACCGCCAACGGTGAACCGACACTTTACCCTCATCTCGACAGACTCATCGAACACATCGACGCCATCAAAGGCGATACCAGAACCCTCATCCTGACCAACAGCGCTACACTCGTCGACCCCGATACGTTCAATATACTCCTCCGGCTCGACCAGGTCAAGCTCTCACTCGACGCCGTCACTCCGGAGGTTTTCAAAAAGATCGACCGCCCCGCCCCCGGAATCCGAATCGACACCATCGTCGATGCCGTGAGGCGATTTTCATCCGCCTATAAAGGCGATCTCTATCTCGAGATCCTTTTCGTCCACGGCATCAACGACAGCGACGACGAGATCGCCGCCCTCGATGCGGTGCTGCGCACGCTTGTTTGCAAACGCATCGATATCGGTACCATCGACCGTCCGCCGGCCTACCCTGTCCAGGGCCTCAGCTACGGCGAACTGCACACCATCGCCGGAAAGTTCGATACGGATCTTCCCATCCACATCGCCTCGAGAACGCATGCGGAGTCCTGCCGAAGCAGCTATAGCGAAAACGAGATCGTCAATACTCTCGATAAGCGCCCCTTGACCATGGACGATATGCAACTGCTGTTCGATACCCCGACCATGGAACGTCTGAAAAAACTCATCGATACCGGAAAGATCGTCACCGAAACCGGTTCCGGCATCCCTTTCTATCTTCCCGCCGGGAACCTTCACCGCAAACGCCAAAAAAATACTTGACTTTTCAGGTCTTTTTGTCTATAATTTCGGCCTCTTAAACATTCCGGATTAGCTCAGCGGTAGAGTAGGTGACTGTTAATCACTTGGTCACTGGTTCGAATCCAGTATCCGGAGCCATTTTCTTCCATTTTAACAAACAATCTCAAAAGCAACGTTCATCTTAAACGACTCCTATCGATTGATTCACTTGGTCACAATGCCCTGCCGGTGCTTCGCACGTCGGCTACAAAAGGCCAAGCAGTCGGCCTTTTGTTTTACGCCTTTGGCGGTTCGATTCCAGTATCCGGAGCGTTTCTCCTTTTTGACAACAGACTCAGCAGTGCCGGCAACAACACCAAATCAAATAGGAGCGCTATGTTCAAAGCCGCGACCGTGACTATCGCAAAGTTGACATTCGGCACAAAGCTGCTGATGCCGAAGAGGGCGAAGGTAAGTGAAAGAATCAAGGTCGTCAGTATCATGGCGTTCCCGCTATGACTTAAAATGTAATCAATCGTCTGCGCAAAACTTCTGACTTTGATAGACTCATAATATTTACTAAAAAAGTGAATGGTATCATCGACTGCAATCCCTAAAATAACTGCCGCCGAAATAGCGACACCGATATCTATGCTGATACCCAAGAACCCCATAATACCGCCGACAATGATGACAGGAGCTATATTCGGCACTAAAAACAGCCAGAGCATTTTAAGATTGTTAAATATCATCCACATTGAAAGTGTGACGATAATAAGCGTCATCGAAATTGAAACGATCAATGTATCGGTAACACTCGACTGCATATAGGCGAAAATGGCGGTTTGCCCCTGAACATCTGCACGATACGGTGTTTTCGTTTTGAAATAATGCTTTATCCACCGTATCATTTCCAGGTCTTTTGAGGTATCAACGATATTTGTATTGACTGTCAAACGAAGGTACCTTTGCTGTGTATCCATTTTGTCGTTGAGCTCCATCCCCTGAGGCAGACTCATCGAATAAAGCAGCAAATACTGTGCAACAAGGTTTTTATCTTGCGGTAACGGATTTTTCGCTTCCGGATTGAGGACCTGTTGCATTCTTTCAACGATATCTTTGAGCGACGTTGTAAATCTTACACTCTCAAAATGCCTTTTGAATGCTTTTTCAAATGCGACGATACTTTCTAAAAATTTCGGATCTTTCACGCCCTCTTTTTCCTGCGAATCAAGAATAATTTCATAACGCATACTTCCGGTAAGACTTTTTT
>JALWNV010000304.1:0-1286 GCA_027083665.1 Helicobacteraceae bacterium | reverse complement strand
GAGTTGCTATCTACTTTCAATTTGAAAAGCCCCAATGACACCGATGCAATCAATACAAAAAAAGTCAAAACAATCTTTTTGTCGTTACGTTGAATGAACCTCCCGTAGCCATCAATATGCGCGAGATTTATTATTTTTACCGGTACCACCTCATAATCGTCTCCGAGTGTTAGAAGCATTGCAGGAACGATGGTGACGGTTAACACAAATGCCAAAACAGCACCGCTCGTTATCGCAATACCCAAAGTGGCAATCGGCTCGATAGCACTGAGCCCGAGGGTCGCGAATCCTACTGCCGTCGTAAACGATGTCATAGCCATAGGAAGCATATTTGAATCCAGTGCCTCCGTCAGTGCCACTTTTGTTTTCTTGCCGTTGAGCTTATAATAAATCCATGCCAGATAAAGGTGCATCGCATCCGCAACGGCTATCGCCGTTATAAACGAGGGAATATTGACCGTAAAGTTGTTGAGTTTATAGCCTAGAAGCATTTGAATACCCAGCACCGTCAAAAAAGTAAAAACGATAACAACAGAAGGGATTACTACTCCCGGAACCGAGCGGAAAATATAAAACAGAAAAAATACGACGACCACGACGGCAAGCGGCATCAACACCATCGCATCACTTTGCGAAACGGTGACCAAAGAAGCGGTAACCGCCGGAATACCGGTGAGATAAAATTGATATCCGCTTTGTTCGGCCTCTATCTTCAGCAACGACTGAAGCGTATTAAACACAGCGATATTGACCGCTTCATTACTTCCGAGCTTGTCACTCAAAGAGATCGCGATCATTGTCGTTTTGCCGTCTTTGGAAATAAGCTGATTTAAAACAAGATTGTCTTTGAGCGCCAGCTGCTTTTTTTGGCTCAAATTCTCATCACCGTATAAAAAATCCTCCACGAGGATATCATCATCTTCACTGCTGATATACTGATAGTTGCTCAGGCTGTCGACTTTCCGAACTCCTGCGATATTCTTAAACGCATCTGTCAGCCGCAAAACGGTCTTTACCGCTTTTTTTGTAAATATCCCATGCTCGTCTTTAAACGCCACGATAAACGTATCATCGCCGCTGAAGCGGTTTCTAAACGATTCGTAATCTTCAATGATTTTTGAATCTTTATCGAACCATATTCTGTAACTACCCTCAAAAGCGAGGTTTTTCAAAGAGAGTGAAAACAGTGCGACAATGACAGTGATACCGATGATGACAAGGTATTTGGATTTGTCGATAAAATTGACATATTTCCGCATAGCCGTCTCCTAGAACGTCACATGCAT